>NZ_JBQDLF010000044.1:0-33909 GCF_052095815.1 Brachybacterium sp.
GTTCTGCGCCTACGACGCGACGCTCCCCATCACCACGAACCGGGAAGAGCCGCTTTACGATGTGCGCCATGACCTGGATCGCTCACCGAGATGACCCGGTGCCCGACGACGTCGCCCGCCTGCTCGTCACCGTGCCCGAATGGTTCGGCCGTCCCGAGTCGAACGCCGAGTACGTCGAGGCCGCCCGTACCAAAGAGACCTGGACCGTCCGCGACGCCTCGGATGTTGTCGTCGGCGTCACTCTGGTGGATCGTCACTTCCCGTCGGCCGCCGAGGTGCACCTGATCGTCGTGGAGCGCGCCGCGCACGGGGCTGGCATCGGTACGGCGATGCTCTCCGCCCTCGAGGCCGATGCCCGTGCCCGGGGCGTGCGGCTGCTGGAGGTGAAGACCCTCGGTGCATCGCATCCTGACCCTGCCTATGCACGCACCCGGCACTTCTACGAGAAGCAGGGCTTCCTGCCGCTGGAGGAGACCGAGCTGTGGGGCGAAGGCACTCCCTGCCTGATCATGGTGAAACCGCTGCCCACCGGTCGGATTCACGAGGGAGCGGAGCGACGTTG
The DNA here is from genome assembly GCF_052095815.1 of Brachybacterium sp. Taxonomy (NCBI): domain Bacteria; kingdom Bacillati; phylum Actinomycetota; class Actinomycetes; order Micrococcales; family Dermabacteraceae; genus Brachybacterium; species Brachybacterium sp. The sequence continues at coordinate 563 of NZ_JBQDLF010000044.1, forward strand.
AGGCGTGCCCCTGAACCAGATGACACGCGGATCTGGAGCGCGAGGGCACGTCGATCGCGGTCACCGACCTCGGTGGCGAGGGGCCGACGCACTGACGCGATGGTTGCGGTGAGATCGCCCAGCTGGCCCCGCAGTGACCACGCACCCCGGGACCGCGCGGGTGACGATACTCGCGTGCCGTCTCAGCCCAGCGGCATCTGATCCTCGCCGAACTCGACGCCCTCCGACTCGAGCCGCTCGCGCGCGGCATGGTGGACGACCCCGCGACGCCTCGGGTCGGGCTCGAGGAGCCCGATCACCGTCTCGCGAGAGGTATTGGGGTGCTGCGCCACGACGACCCGGGTGCTCCAGAACTTGTCATGCGCGAATCGGGCGAGCAGTGCCGCGCTCGCGTGCCGATTCGCCGCCGCGTCATTGCGGATCGCCTGGTTGGTGTCGCTGAGGAACGGTGCGAGCTCCTCATCGGTGGTCGCGCTGGCGGCGAGCGCGTACCGCCGCTGCTCGTCCGCCACCTCCTCAGGCGTCTTCTTCTTCCGTGCCATCGGTCGTCCCCGTCTCGCGTCGGTCCGTCGGATGCACACCGTAACCCTTCGCACCGACGGGCGGACGAGACCGCCTGCCGGAGACTGCCACCTTGGCGATAGCCTGGGGCGATGCGCTATGACTCCCTCGGCTCCAGCGGTCTTCTCGTCTCGTCACTCGGCATCGGATGCAACGCCTTCGGGCGCCGGATCGACCAGGACGCGGCGACCGCCGTCGTCCAGGCCGCGCTCGATGAGGGCGTGACCTTCTTCGACACCGCCGACACGTACGGCATCGGCGAGTCCGAGACGATGCTCGGGAAGGCGCTCGGGGCTCGCCGTGAAGAGGTCGTGATCGCGACCAAGTTCGGTATGGACATGGGGGAGACCTACCCAGGAGCGCGGGCGAACCGGGCCAGCCGCGGCTACATCCTCCGCGCGGTCGAGGGATCCCTGCGCCGCCTCGGCACCGACCACATCGACCTCTTCCAGCTTCACGCCCCCGATCGCATCACCCCGATGGCGGAGACCCTCGACGCACTCGGTGACCTGGTCCGCTCCGGGAAGGTGCGGTACATCGGCTGCTCGAACCTCGCTGCCTGGGAGGTCGCGGACGCCGCCCACCTCGCCGACGCCGTCGGTGCTCCCTCGTTCATCACGGCGCAGAACGAGTACTCCCTGTACAACCGCAGCGCCGAGACAGAGCTCGTCCCCGCCCTCGAGCATTTCGGAATGAGCCTGCTGCCCTACTTCCCGCTCGCCTACGGGCTGCTCACCGGCAAGTACTCGAAGACGGGCGGCGCCCCTGAGGGGACCCGCCTCGCCACCGAGACGGCCCGCTTCGACAACGCCCGCTGGGACGTGATCGAGGGCTTCCGCCGGCTCTCCGAGGAGTCCGGGCGCAGCATGCTCGAGATCGCCCTCGGCGGCCTGCGCGCCCAGCCCACGGTGGACACCGTCATCGCCGGCGCCACCCGCCCCGAGCAGGTCGCCGCCAACGCTCGCGCCGTGGCGTGGGAGCCGACAGCGCAGGAGCTTGACGCGATCGACGCCGTCGCGGCCCCGGGCTCGGGCCCCGGCCACACGACCTTCGCCGCGTCCCGCCGCTGAATCCGGCCGACGGGCGGTCTCCGCGAGCCGGTGCTCGGGACGGACCTGAGAGGATCGCGCCATGACTCCACGCCTCCTCGCCGTCTCCGGACTGCCCGGCGTCGGGAAGACCACCGCCGCAGCGGCGATCGCCCGTCGGCTGAGCGCCGTGCACCTCTCGATCGACGCGATCGAGGAGGCGCTGCTGGGCTGCGGCCTGCCAGCGGGCCGTCAGGTCGGGATCGCCGCCTATGAGGCGGCCCGCGCGATCGCCGAGCTCAACCTCCGACTCGATGCCGACGTCGTCGTCGACGCCGTCAACGACAGCGACGAGGCGCGGCAGACCTGGCGCGGCGCCTCACGGTCGACAGGAGCGCAGCTCCTGTTCGTCCACCTGGTCACCTCGGATCGGGGAGAGCACCGGCGCAGGCTCGAGGAGAGGGACCGCGGCTTCGCGCACGTGCCCGAGCCGCGATGGGACCAGGTGCTCCTGCGCGCCGCCGAGAGCAGTCCCTGGACCGATGAGCACCTCGAGCTCGACTCCGCAGAGCTGCCGGTGCATGAGGTGGTCGATGCGGTGCTCGCCCGCCTGGAGCTGTCCTAGCTGAGCGTCGCGAGGGAACGCCCACGGCGCATCATGCGGCGCAGCGAGCGCACCGTCCCTAGGATCGCCCCATGCACACCCACGAGTACGACGCGCAGCTCACCTGGACCGGCAGCACGGGGGAGGGGATCCGCTCCTACTCCCGCGAACATCATGTGAGCGTGGCCCCAGGGGTCGACATGACCCTCAGCGCCGACCCGGTCTTCCGCGGAGACCCGGCGCTCGCGAACCCGGAGCAGCTGCTCGTGGTCGCGGCGAGCTCCTGCCAGATGCTCTCCTTCCTCGGCGCCTCCGCCCGCGCGGGCGTCGACATCGTCTCCTATGAGGACGCCGCCTCCGGGGTGATGCCCGAGGAGTCCGAGCCGATGTCGATCACCGAGATGGTGCTGCGCCCGCGGATCCGCGCCCGCGGCACGGACGCGGCGACGCTGCAGGATCTTGTCGAGCAGGCGCATGAGCGCTGCTTCATCGCGAACTCCCTGCGCAGCACGATCACCATCGAGCCCGAGTTCGAGATCCTCGACTGAGCAGAGGGCCGGACGTCGGCCGACGGACGTCGCGCGCGGTCGCGCCCACTACGTCTGCTTGTGCTTCCGTTCGACCTCGACGCGGACGCCCCGCCGGGCGAACTCCTCGAGCATCGACTCGTACAGCGGCCGGTAGTCGACCGCCGGGTAGCGCAGCAGCGGGATCCGCAGCCGTGCTTCGCCATCCTTCACGGTGATCCGCGGGACGCCCAGCAGCTCGTCCAGGTGCAGGACCAGGGCTCGGTTCAGGTCCGCCCGATCCCACAGGATCTGGAGCTTCGCGTCGTTCTGGTACTGGACGGCGGTGACCGCGGAGATCGACTCCCACGGGATCAGGTGGTCCCCGCGAACCCGCAGCCCGCGGGCCGACGGCTTCAGATCGATGGCGTCCGCCCCCTTGCGGACCGAGCCCCGGATCCCGCTCACGAGCCCCACGACGCCGAAGAGGACGCAAATCCCTCCGAAGATGGTGGGCATGCCCTGAAGGGTGATCTGCGCGCGCTGGCTCAAGGTCTCGGGAAGGTCGTTCCTGATCAGGTAGATGCCGCACCAGAGGGTCACGGAGCCCAGGAAGAGCAGCAGGGAGCCCCGATCCACCCTCGGCCAGTGATGCGCGCCGGTGCTGACGAAGTCCCGCGGGGGTCGGGTGCGAAATCGAGAGGTCGTCACAGTCCGAGGTGCTCCCTCTCTCGTGGGCCGCGCTGCCACGTCCACGGCACGGTCCCGGTGGCCCTCACGAGACCGGCGCGTTCGAGGATCGGACGGGAGAATTCGGTCGAGTCCGAGTGGATCCAGCGCACGCCCTGCGTCATGGCCGAGCGCACGCGCGCCGCGGTGAGCGCACGGTAGATGCCGCGCCCGCGGAAGTCGGGAAGAGTCGCCCCGCCCCAGACGCCCGCGAAGCCGGTGCCGGGGATCGGGTCGATCCGGCCGGCGCTCACCACCTGGCCGTCGCTCTCCGCCGCCCACAGCTCGACCGTGTCCCCGCGGGCCTGCCGCTCGAGGATCTCACCCAGCATCCGCTCCGCCATCGGACGCCCCCCGAACACCGCGTCCTGCATGTCCAGCGCGGCGCGCAGCTCCACGGGCGCGCTCAGCCGGCGGAGGGTGATCCCGGCCAGCGGCTCCACCCCGATCAGGGCGGAGGCCTCGCCGAGCATCACCGATTCCGCCGCTCCCGCCACGAATCCGGCCGCAGTGAGCGCCTCGTGGAGTCCGGGCGTGCGATCGTGCGTTCGGGTCTTCCATTCCGCCTCGACGAGCGAGGGATCCTGCGCGAGCAGCGCCTGCACGGCGGCGACGCCGGCCGCGGGATCCTCGAGCGCGCGATAGGTGACCAGCAGCCGACCGCCCCGGAACCGCCCGATCCACAGCGGCCCGTGACGGGTCACGCTCCGCGCCCCCGTCATCTCGGCGGCGGTGCGGAGATGGGCGTCGTAGAGGGCGAGGAGATCGGTCACCGCCCGAGACTAGCGGTGCTCAGCCCTGCACGAGATGGCCGGTGTCGCTCACGCTCGCGACCGCCCACTGCCCGAAGGGCGGTCTCGTGCGCGAGGCGGCACCGACTACTTGAGCTGGCCGCGCACCTCACCGCCCGGGTAGGTCGGCGTGTGGACGTTGACGTACCAGCTGCGCGGACTCTCCCGGATCCCGGCCAGGATCGCCGGGTCGGTGACCGTGGTGCAGGCCTCGACGTCGAACGAGGTCGCGTTCGGCACGGAGAGCGGGACGTGGACGGGACCCGCGACGCCCTGCTCGCCCAGGTGCACGTGCGCGGCGACGGCCCCGGTGGTGAGCCCGGTGACCTCGAGCGTGTAGCAGAACTGGTCGCCGTCGATCGAATAGCTGAACTTCCCATGCCCTCCTCCTTCGGCACCGGTGGTCTCCTGCCCGTTGTTGACCGGGATCGCGGGGGCGGCGTTCGCGGCGGCGGCACTGCCGCCGATGGTCAGCAATGACAGCGCGGTGGCTGCGGTGATGCGGGTGAGGTTCTTCATGGCGTGCTCACTTCCTCGTGACGTGCCCGTGGTGCGGGCCTCACAGAGGACCACGAGAGAGAGGGCTCCGGGTTCACTGCAGGATCGACGCAGAGCGATTCTGCGGGCCGATAGGATCGCGGCTCCGAGCGCCGAGCGCGCCCCGACCTCCTCGAGGAGCACGAACGGCACTTCTTCCAGCTCGAGCTCCTCGACGCCGAGGTCCCGGAGCGTTGGCAGGCGGGGAAGAGGGATCCCTCCGACGGCGGAGCGGCACAGCGATGGACCTGCTGGTGGACCCCGCTGAGGGACTCGCACGTGCTGTGCGCCGGGTTCGGTGCGCGGCTGGGCTGGGTGGAGGGCGCCGTCCGCCCCGGCACCGGGGAGACGTCGGCCTGAGCGCCGTGTCCGGCATCGCTTGCGCCGGCATTGCTTGCGCCGGCACCGCCGAGGCCTCACCCTGTGTGCACGGGAGCGGAGCGTTCGAGCGATCTCTTCATGTCATCGCACAGGGAGCGCACATGGTCCGGACCAGGGTTCACAACCTCCTCGTCTCCGCGGACGGCTATGCCGCCGGGGAGCACGTGACGCTGGAGGAGCCGATCGGCGGCGCCGCGGCGCTCTTCCGCTCCTTCGACGGTCGCGTCATCCATGGTGTGCATGGGATGGACGACCCGGTGACCGTGGATCGCGCCCTGTTCAGCCTGTGGGGCCAGGGCGTCGGTGCGGAGATCATGGGGCGGCGGAAGTACGGCCCGCAGTCCGGCGAGTGGCCGGACGACGGCTGGAAGGGATGGTGGGGCGATGAGCCGCCCTTCCTCACGCCCGTCTTCATCCTGACCCACCACGCGCGCGCGTCGATCGAGTTCGACAACGGCACGAGCTTCCATTTCGTGGACGCCTCGCCCGAGGAGGCGCTGCGCCTCGCCCAGGAGGCGGCAGGAGGGGCCGACGTGCGGATAGGCGGGGGACCCTCGACGGTGGGCCAGCTCCTCGAGGCGGACCTCGTCGACTTCCTGCACATCGTGATCACCCCGATCGTGCTGGGCGCCGGGGTGCGGATCTGGGATCACCTCGCCGGGCTCGAGCAGCGGTTCAGCATCGAGTACGTCAGCACCGCGAGCGGTCTGACCCATCAGCTGTGGAACCGGGATCGGGCCCGCCAGGGCTGACACCCAGGGCTGACACCGCACCACGGCACCCCGGGCCGCGTGCCGTATTCTGCCGCCCCAGCACTCCGAGGTGCCGTCCCAGCCGACGAAGGAGCCCTCATGACCTCGCGCCCGATGCTCGGTCTGGTGCCCATGCGCCCGCGGGACCCGCGCGAGCCCGGCCGAGCGGCGTCGTCGGGTACCTGAGCGTCTTCTTCGCCATCTGGCGGGCCTGGATGAACTTCACCTGGTTCGCCACCTCCTTCGACACCGACGACTGGCTCTACAGGGTGCTGACCATCGTGCAGATGGGCGGCGTGCTCGTGCTCGCCTCGGGCGTCCGGCCGGCCTTCGTCGACCATGACTTCCGGGTGATCGTCCTGGCCTACGTGGTGATGCGCCTGGCCCTGGTCGCGCAGTGGCTGCGGGCATCGCGCGGCGCCGGTTCCGCGCGCCGGACCGCACTCGTGATCGCCGTCCTCGCCGTCCGCGAGGGGATCGAGGCCTGGCAGGGGGACGCCTGCTGCGCCGCGTCGGACGGGAACGACCGGCGAGGCGCGGACTCCGCCCATCGCCGACGGAGGAGGATGGGCGTCTCGACCCGCCGAGCGAAGGATCCCCGCATGACAGACACAGTCTTCGTCCGCAGCACGAGGTGGCTCCCGTGGGTACGACGCACGGAGGAGGACGGGCTCGAGCTGGTCCTGGTCGGAGGTGCCGATGCGACTCACGATCCCCGCGAGTTCCCCCTTCCGATCCAGGAGGAGCATCTCGCCGTGCTCCGCGAAGATCTCCCTCGGCACGTCCTGCTCGCCGCGCTGATGCAGCCTCTGTACGACGACGCCGGAATCCGTGATCCCTTGGATGCACGGGCGGCGTCGGCGCTGCTGCGGACTGTCCTGCTCGGCTCGCCGGCGCAGATCGATGCGCTCGCCGCGGGCGCGCAGCAGGTGGACTCCTATCTCATCGGTCATGGGGCTGATGCCGAGGCGCTGGCGCGCGGGGAGCTCTTCCGCGCCGCCCGCGGCGTGACCGAGTCCGTCGACCATGCGCGCCGGGCCGAGCACGACGCCGCCCGCCGCCGTGCCGGCCGCGGCATCGTGCTCGGCCCGTTGGACACTGCGATCCTCGACTACACCGGACAGCGTCTCCACGGCGGAGGGGTCCCACGTCGGCTGCCCGACGCGGTGGAGCCCTCGATGCTGCCGACGGTCCTCGAGGTGATCGCCGAGGTCGAAGCGGCCTGCGAGGGAATGCAGATCCGCAGGGACCCGCGACGGGGAGCCACCGGCACGGACAAGCAGGACTGGCGGCGGATCGAGGCCGCGACCGAGGCTGCCCTCGTGCGCTTGCACCCCGAGCTCAGCGCAGCCACCGTGCGCTCGCTGTGCGCCCTGGTCGGCGGCGAGGCCGCGGATCGTGGAGAGGGCCGCCCTTTCGACGAGGAGGACCTGCCGGTCGGCGGCGAGCGCGTGCGCGAGCTGGTCTTCTCCGACGCGGAGGGGACGGAGGAGCGCTGGCGACCCGGGGGCGTGCGCGCGGCCGAGGCGTTCTGGCAGTTCGTCGCACGGAACGTCGGCCGCGCGAACGAAGTGTTCTCCCTCGAGGACCCCACCCATCTCGAGGAGATCCACCTCCACTTCTATGCCGACGGGATCGAGCGGATCATTGCGCCGACGGGTCGCGTGGAGGACGGGCTGGAGGAGGAGTACGGCATCGTCGGAGGCCTCGCTGAGTACCGCGAGCTGGTGCGCAGCTTCATCGAGGGAGGCTATGCGGCGCTCGACGCCCAGGGGCCGTGGCTGCCGGACACGGACGCGTTCGTCGCCGCCGTGCGGCGCCATCGTGCGGGGGAGGGCGGGCTGACGCTCGAGCGCCGGTGACCTGATCCGCAGCCACAGGCACAGGCGCAAACCCAGGCCCAGGGCGAGGAGCGGGGAGCGGGGATCCGGACCGGAGGGGTGGTTCACTGCTCGAGGACGACTGACCGGCCCCCTCCACGCCGCACGGCGCGCCCGCGAGGCGCCAGCGCAGACAACGATTTGGTCAAGGGATCAGCGGGCGGCAGGTATCGAGGATCGAAGCGGATAGCCTCTCGGGTATGACGCAGACCACACCGGAGTCGGAGGGCGTCGCTGCCGCCGCCGCGACCTCGAAGCGCCCGCTCGTCGAACTGACGGGCGTCAACAAGCACTTCGGCTCCTTCCAGGCCCTCACTGACATCACCCTGACCATCCCCGAAGGACAGGTGGCGATCGTGATCGGCCCGTCGGGATCGGGCAAGTCCACTCTGTGCCGGACCATCAACCGGCTCGAGACCATCGACGAGGGTGGCCGCATCAGCATCGACGGCAAGGTGCTGCCCGAGGAGGGCAAGGCGCTCGCCACGCTGCGCGCCGAGGTCGGGATGGTGTTCCAGTCCTTCAACCTCTTCGCCCACAAGTCGATCCTGGAGAACGTCACGGTCGGCCCGATAAAGGTCAAGGGCATCAAGAAGGCTGAGGCCACCAAGGAGGCCATGGCGCTGCTGGAGCGCGTCGGGGTGTCCGCGCAGGCCAAGAAGATGCCGGCCGAGCTGTCCGGCGGTCAGCAGCAGCGGGTGGCCATCGCCCGGGCCCTGGCGATGAAGCCGAAGGTCATGCTGTTCGACGAGCCCACCTCCGCGCTGGACCCGGAGATGGTGCAGGAGGTCCTGGACGTCATGGTCCAGCTCGCCCGCGAGGGAATGACCATGGTCGTGGTCACCCACGAGATGGGCTTCGCCCGGAAGGCCGGGGACCGCGTCATCTTCATGGACGAAGGGCGGATCCTCGAGGACACCGATCCGGAGACCTTCTTCACCGACCCGCAGCACGACCGCGCCAAGAATTTCCTCGGAAAGATCCTGGCGCACTGAACACCCCGCGTGAATCGTCTTTTGCACCGCACCATCACTCCCCACCCAACTGGAGGAACCATGCGCAAGAAGCTCGCATCAGCAGCGGCGATCGCCGCCGCAGCCGTACTGGTCATGTCCGCCTGCGCCCCCTCGCAGTCCGGCGACGAGGGCGGTGGTGGCGGTGGCGGTGAGAGCGGCGGCGAGAGCCTCCGCATCGGTATCAAGTTCGATCAGCCGGGTCTCGGCTTCCGCGAGGGGGACGGCGACCCCACCGGCTTCGACGTCGAGGTCGCGAAGTATGTGGCCGGAGAGCTCGGCTACGGCGCGGACCAGATCGAATGGGTCCAGACCCCTTCGGCCAACCGGGAGAACGCCCTCGAGGGCGGCGAGGTCGACATGATCCTCGCGTCCTACTCCATCACCGACGAGCGTGACGAGCGCGTCGACTTCGCCGGCCCCTACTTCGTGGCCGGCCAGGATCTCCTGGTCCGCGCCGACGACACCGAGATCACCGGACCCGACGTCCTGGACGGCAAGAACCTCTGCTCGGTCACCGGCTCGACCTCCGCTCAGAAGATCAAGGACGACTTCTCCCAGGGCGTGGAGCTGGTCGAGCAGGGTGGCTACGCCGAGTGCGTCACCTACCTCGAATCCGGGCAGGTGGACGCCGTGACCACGGACGACATCATCCTCGCCGGACTCGCTGCCACCCCGGAGAACACCGGCAAGTTCAAGGTCGTGGGCAACACCTTCTCGGTGGAGCGTTACGGCGTCGGCATCCCCACCGGCTCCGACAAGTGCGAGGACATCAACGCCGCCATCACGAAGATGAAGGAAGACGGGGCCTGGCAGGAAGCGCTGGACACCGCCACCGAGGGCACCGGGTACACCCCCGACGAGGAGCTGAACAGCGGACCCGAGTCCGAGCTCGAGTCCTGCGACGACTGAGCGGCCCCGCTGCACTTCGCAGCCTCGCCGCACTTCGCAGTCTCGCTGCACTTCGCGGTCCCGCCGTACTGCGGGGCCCCGCCGCACCTCGTGACGGCGGCAGGACGGGCATCTTGCCCGACCTGCCGCCGTCCGCCCCGGCACCGGACGGTCCCCGCCCTCGGCCATGGGCCACCCAGACAGGAAGCACATGAACGGATTCCTCGAACTCTTCGCCGAGTACGACGTGCTCGGCGCCTTCTGGATGAATATCAAGCTGACGGCGATTGCCGCCGTCGGCTCATTCCTCCTGGGCACAGTCCTGGCTCTGTTCCGGATCTCGCCGGTGGCTTCCTTCCGCGCCGTCGGCACCGCGTACATCAACATCGTCCGCAACACCCCGCTGACGATCATCATGGTGCTCGGTGTGCTCGCGGTCTGGGGCCAGCTGAAGGTCGAGTTCTTCTCGAGCTTCGACCTGAACTTCTTCACCTACGCCGTGATCGCCCTGACGATCTATCACGCCGCGTTCGTCTGTGAGGCGATCCGCTCGGGCGTGAACACGGTGCCGCTCGGCCAGGTGGAGGCCGCGCGGGCCATCGGCCTCACCTTCCTGCCAGCGGCCCGGATCGTGGTGCTCCCGCAGGCGCTGCGCGGCGCGATCACGCCCCTGGGCAACACCCTGATCGCCCTGACCAAAAACACCACCGTCGCCGCTGCCGCCTCTGTGGCCGAGGCTTCGGGCCTGATGAGCACGATGATCGAGTTCAACCCCAACCTCATGGTCTACATCTTCCTCACCATCGCGATCGGCTTCTGCTTGATCGTCATCCCCATGGGCATCCTCACGACCTGGCTCTCCGACAAGCTGGCGGTGGCCCGATGAGCGCGCAGGCGGGCATCCTCTTCGACGCGCCCGGCCCGCGGGCCAAGCGCAATGTTCTGCTGACGAACCTGATCGCTCTCGCGGTGATCCTGGCGATCGGGGCGCTGGTGCTGCTGCAGCTGGATCGGCAGGGGCAGCTGGCGCCGCATCAGTGGGCGAACGCGCTGAACGGCAACGCGTGGACGAACTACTACCTCCCTGGTCTGCAGTTCACCCTGCAGTCCTCGGGCATCGCCGTGATCACCGCGACCGTCTTCGGTCTGGTGTTCGGCTTCCTGCGGCTGGCCCCGTTCGCGATCATCCGCGTCGCTTCGAGCGTGGTCGTGGAGTTCCTCCGCGCGGTGCCGGTGCTGGTGATGATGTTCTTCCTGTACTTCTTCCTCTCCCGGCGGATCGCGCCGACGGGGCTCTTCGCCTCGGAGGACTCCGCCTACTTCGCGGTGATCATCGGGCTGACCCTCTACAACGGGGCGGTCATCGCCGAGCTCATCCGCTCCGGAGTGCATTCGTTGCCGAAGGGGCAGCGGGAGGCAGCCGCCGCCGTCGGCATGACGCGCAACCAGTCGCTGCGGATCATCGAGGTGCCGCAGGCCCTCACCGCCATGCTCCCATCGCTGCTCAGTCAGTTCGTGGTGATCCTGAAGGACTCCGCGCTCGGCTTCCTGATCGGCTTCTACGAACTGCTGCAGTACTCCCGCCAGCTGGGCTCGGGCTACTCCAACATCTTCCAGACCCTCGTGGTCGCGGCGCTGATCTTCATCGTGATCAACTACCTGCTCACCAAGGTCGCGACCTGGCTGGCGGGGATGCTGTCCTCCCGTACCGGCGGCTCCACGGCCCCGACCACGTCCACCACGATGGTCTCCACCATGGGGCAGGACGTGAAGTGACGTGAGCGCCATGGTCTGCACCATGGGGCAAGACGCGACATGAGAGACCGCGGGACGGCGCCGAGCGTGCCGCAGATCCTGTGATCTCCCGCGCACCGTGCTCGACGAGAGGCCCGGCCATTTTTCTCCGTCCGGGGAGTCTCCTAGGCTTTCTCGACGATGGTCGCCGATACCCAGATTTCGACCGACGCCATGATCGACACCCCGCTCGACCGGCGTCCGCTCAGGGAACTCGATCTGAGCTGGTTCGACCGGGTGACGTCGGTCCCGGCTCTTCTCCTCGCCCTGGTCGCGGTGAGCCTGCTGGCGGTGGGCCCCCTGCAGGAAGTGGACCGGCTCCTGGCGCGGCGCTGGCTCGTGCAGATCGACCCGTCCTCCCTGGCGTTCGCCCAGAACGTGTTGGACCGGATCGCCGGCCAAGCCGTGTGCCTGCCCGTGCTGGCAATAGTCGCGATCGTTCTCGCACGACGACGGCGCTCGTGGCGACCGGTCGTGATCGCCCTGCTCGCCGAGGCGGGCTTCCTCGGCGGGGTGGGAACGCTCAAGGTGCTGCTCGGCCGCGGAGCGTCCTCCACGGGTGACCCCCGCTTCTTCGAAGCGGGCCTGCTCGAGATGGGCACCCTGGGGATCAGCTTCCCCTCAGGTCACGCCGCGGAGGCGGTGCTGATCTACGGCACGGCCGTGCACCTGATCTCGCACTACAGCAGCGCTTCCCAGCATGTGGTGCGGAACCTGCGCTGGATCGTGGTGCTGCTCTGCGTGAACTCCGTGAGCGTGTCCTTCCTGCTCGGCTGGCACTGGATGACCGACCTCAACGGCGGTCTCCTCGCCGGCGGTCTGCTCCTGCGACTGCTGGTCGAGGCGGATCGGCGCTCGGGGGACGCGACGGCAGCGCGGCGCACCTCACCGGGCGCTCACACCGAGCTTCCTGCCGATCGTCGAGTCATCCGCGAGCACGTCCAGCAGCAGGGCGGCCAGATCGCTGCGGGAGATCGACCCGCGCAGGGTTCCCTGCTCTGAGGGCTCGAGTGCGCGCCATGCCCCGGAGGCGGGCCCGTTCGTGAGACCTGTCGGACGCACCAGCGTCCAGTCCAGCCCGGACTCGACCACCGCCGATTCCTGCTCGTCATGGTCGGCCAGCGGCTTCGCGAGCAGAGTCTTCATGGCCCACCCGACGATGCCGGGCAGCTGAGAGCCGGAGTCTCCCGCTCCCAGCGAGGACTGCACGACGAGTCGGCGGGCGCCCGCGGCCTGCATCGCGGTGACCACCGCCCTGGTCACGGCGGCGCGCTGGTGAGGGACACCCTTGGCTCCGCCGACGGTCACCACCACGGCATCGGCGCCGGCCACGGCCTCAGCGGCGATTCCCGGCGCCAGGGCGTCGCCGGAGAGCGCGCGGGCACCGGCGGGAGCTGCGCCGCGGCGGGAGAGCGCGGTGACCTCATGGCCCTGCTCATGCGCCAGGGAGGCCAGCAGCGCTCCAGTGCCCGTCGAGACGCCGATCACAGTGATCTTCACAGAATTCCCCTCACGTCATCGATGCCTGCGTGAATCGTAGCCACCCTGCTCGCAGGGTGCGGCGGGCTCACGGCGCGCAGTCGATGCAGGTGGTCGCCTCCGGTCGGGCCACCAGGCGTGCCGGCGCGATGGGGCGACCGCAGGCGCTGCACCGGCCGTCCTCGCCGCGCGACCAGCGAGCGTGCGCGTCGTCGATCGCGGCGAGAGTCTCGAGCGTGTTCTGGCGCAGGCCTTCGAGCCGGGACCACTGGGCGGACAGCGGGACCCCGTCGGGATCGTGCTCATCATCGTCGCTGAGGCCCTCGCGCGTGCGCCGCAGCGCGAAGAGCTCCTGCTCGATGTCCGTCAGGCGCGCGAGCGCCTCCTGCCGACGGGCCGCGATGCTCGCTGCCCGTGACGGTGACGAGTCCATTGCGAGCTCCCTTCAGGTCTGCGGCGAGAGGCTGCTGCCCCCGGTGCGCTGCTCCCAGTGTGCCCCGCCGTCGCGCTGATGACAGATCTTCCCTCGGCGGCTGGGTGCTCGTGTTGCCCCGCGCCCCCGCTCGCCGGGCGGGGCAGGCGAGAGCGCATGACTTCACCCGTGAGCGCGGGCGGGGAGAGGCGCAGGATCTGACTTCGAAGGGCCCGCGCCGGGCCGTCGAACCGGCGGTGGCCTCAGGGCCGGATCGCCCGTTCCTCGGCCGCGTGGCCCGCTCGCAGATGCGCGACCTGGGACATCCGCAGCGGCTCGAAATAACTCGGCGAGCGGGCCGAGCGCAACGTCGTGGTGACGCACATATGGTCCCCGCTGTCGTCGAGAAGGGTGAGTCGCTCGACGAGCATCCGGTGCGGGCAGGCTTCGAGGAGGGGGACCCCGCTCTCGTCGATGCTGATCTCGAGCCCGGAGAACTTGTCCTCGTCCTCGCCGGAGAGGGTCCCGAAGCGCTTCGCGAGGTCGAGGTCCTCGGCGGTGAGGAAGTGGATCGCGAAATGGGTGGCCCGCAGCCCGACCCGGTAGGTGTGGTTCGCCTTGGACAGCCACAGGCAGTAGTGCGCGGCCGAGATGCTCGACTGCGCATGGAAGCCCACCAGGCAGCCGGCCTGCTCACCGTCGGCCGCGGTGGTGACCACGACCATCGCGGGATCGGCTGCGGCCATCAGCTGTGTGAAGGCGTCGTCATTCATCGGCTGAGCCCTTTCGCGGGAGTGTCTCGTAGCGGAGGAACAGCGTGTCCTCCTCGACCATCGCGGCCTTCAGCGCGAAGCTGCTGAGCGGTGCACCCGGAGGGGTGACGCTGACCGGCAGCGGGTCCCCGCCCATCAGGGGGGAGAGGGACAGGCACAGCTCGTCGAGGCGGTCGGCGGCGACCAGCTCGCCGAGCCATCGCGGGCCGCCCTCGCACAGCACCACCCGATCTCCGCGTTCGGCCAGTGCGCGCAGCGCGGTCGCCGGGTCGACCCGGTCCTGGCCGGCGATGATCACCGTCGCCGTCTCACGCACTGCGGCCAGGCGCCGCGGATCGGCGGCGGCGCAGCTGATGACGAGGGTCCGCGCGTCCGCGGGCGCGCCCGCGAAGACGCTCGCGGTGAGATCCAGGTCGAGGCTGCGGCTGACGATCGCGACCGGCGGGGTCGCGGAACGACCGCTGAGCCGACGCTGCTCGCGTGCCTGCTCGGACAGCCGGATCGGCGCGTAGCCCTCGCGGCGCACGGTCTCGGCACCGATCAGCACCACATCGGCGATCTGCCGCATGCGGCGGAACAGCGACTGGTCGGGGGCGGTGGACAGGGCCCCGACGCGCCCGTCGATCGCGGCGGTGCCGTCCAGGCCGGCCACCATGTGCCCGGTCACCCAGCATTCATGTCGGGGTCGGGAGCGGTCCACAGCGAGGTAAGGCTCGAGGGGGTCGGGAACGTGCGCGCCGTGCTCGAGGAGCTCCATCAGGGCACCCTACGCCGCCGGCTGCGGGACGCGATGACGGTGCAGCGGGGGGAGCGGGCGCTCAGCCTGTCGCGCTGGTCGCAGGCCAGGCGTTCGGCGCGCATCCTTCGAGGTCCATGGACTGCTGCAGCATCACGGGCGCGGGTTGCTCGGCTCCGCCGCACTGGGCATGGCTGTGGCCGAGGAGATGACCCACTTCGTGATTGATCATGTAGGCGCGGTACTCCGTGAGGTCGCCATAGGTCGGGGTGGCGTGGAGCCAGCGGTCCGAGTTCAGCGCCACGTCCGGGCCGATGCGGCAGCTCCAGGTCCCTCCGGTCTTCGCCGGCAGGCAGAGCGCATCCACGGTGGGCGGGGACCCCAGTGAGATGGTGAACTCGGCCTCCTCGGCTGTCGCCAGCTGATGGAACGCCACTCCTTCGAGCTCCTGCCAGCCACGGGGATCGGCGAGGACCCGGGCGATCTCCGCCGAAGCCTCCTCGGCACTGACTCCGATGCCGTCCTCGACCCGCACGGCGTAGGTGCGCACCGTCGCACCCTCCGCGGCTGCAGGCGCGGGGGAAGGCTGAGCGAAGGTCCAGGTGCCGGCGCCCACGGTGCCGGTGCGCACCATCGCCTCCTCGTCGGCCGGGCCGTCTCCTTCAGCCTCCGGGGTGCCTTCGGCCTCCGGGGTGAGCGTCTCCACGGTCGCTCCGCCAGCATCCGACGGGCCCTAGCCGCCGGCGTCGTCGGTCGCGGACGCGGTGCGGGAGCTCGAGCCGGGGTTCTGAGAGTCCTCGTCCCCGCCGAGTGCCCGGACCACGGCGACCAGCGCCAGGATCAGCAGCGCGACCAGCAGCAGCACCAGGCCGGAACGGACCAGCCGGCCGCGCCGGGTGAGCCGGAGCTGGGGACGAGGAGCGGAGGGCGGGGGCACAGGCTCACGCTAGAGGACCGGACCGGCTGCGCGACGGAGAAACGCGGGACCCGGGAAGCGGTCTCCACCCTGATAGCCTGGGGCGATGAGCTGCCGCGTCGTCGGCATCGACTCACCGTGCCCGCGACGCCGGGGCTCCTGGCCGCTCGATTCAGGCGGGGTCGGGAGATGCGGGGTCCGTGGTCGTGCCCTCTTCCCGCAGACGCGGTTCGACCCGCATCGACGGGTGATAGCCGGTCTTGTCCGCGTAGAAGTCACGGATCCGGTCCATGTCCGCACCGATGTCGCCGGTGAGTTCGAGGCTCGGGCCCAGTCCGGCGGTCATCGTGGTGCGGTCCACATATCCGAGCACCACCGGCAGCCCGGTGGTGCGGGCGATGCGGTAGAAGCCGGACTTCCAATGGGTGTGCGCGCCGCGGGTCCCGTCGGGCGTGACCACCAGGCCGAACACCTCACCGGCGTGCACCCGGGCCACCACTTCGTCGACCACCTTGCTCGGGTCCGAGCGGTCCACCGGGATCCCGCCCAGAGCCCGCATGATCGGGCCCCTCCACGAAGTGAACAGCGTGTGCTTCCCCAGCCAGCGCAGCGGCAGCCGCAACTTCCAGGAGATCGCGAGCATGAACGCGAAGTCCCAGTTGGAGGTGTGCGGGGCGCCGAGGATGACAGCGGGCTGGCGCGGAGCCGGTTCGGTGACGAGCGTCCAGGGGCTGAGGGCCCAGAAGGCGCGGGCGAGGAGGCGACGGAGCATGGGCTCAACCTAGACGAGGTGGGGGAGCCGAGGGAGCAGAACGCGCAGGCCGTCGCCGCATCTCCAGGAGATCACTCCCCTCCGGGCCGGCGCCTGGTGCGTTTGAGGTCCGCCCGTCGGCTCTTCGCCTCGAGCCGCCGACGTTTCGAGCCCTTCGTGGGGCGAGTCGCCCGGCGCACCACGGGAGGGGCGACAGCCTCCCGCAGCAGTGCTGCGAGACGCTCCCGTGCCGCCCGGCGGTTCTGTCGTTGTGAGCGCTGCTCCGATGCGGTCACGGTGAGGACTGTGCCCGCGAGCTTCCCGGAGAGCCGGGACAGGATCCGTGCCCGCTGGACCGCGTCGAGCGCGGTGGTGGTGGCGAGGTCCAGGCTCAGCTGCACCCGGGAATCGGTGGTGTTGACTCCCTGCCCGCCGGGGCCGGAGGCGTGGGAGAACTGCTCGTCCAGCTCAGCGGCCGGCACCCGCAGGCCGCGCGGTGCGCCGGGGCCCGGGGTGACCAGCAGATCGTCCATACCTCCAGTCTGGCCGACGGGCGGGCGGGAAGGCGCCGGCCGGAGCGTGGGATTGCACGCGTCGACCGCTCCTGACGCGAGCTGCCGGTCAGCGCGCGCCGCCAGTCACCGCGCACTGCTGGCCACCGCGGACTGCTGGCCACCGCGGGCCATGGACGCGGCGGCGCGCAGCGGGCACGATGGCCGTATGACTGAGTCAGCGGGGGCGGCGCACAGTCCAGAGTCGAGCGCCGAGGGGACGGCGCGCACTCGTCGCCCGGCGGTGGCATGGGATCCGGGCGCCGACACGCTCATCGCACTGCTCACCCTCCTGGGATTCTGGGCCTCCTACTGGGCGGGAACCACGATCCATTCCGTGTTCCTCTACGCCGGGATCCTGCTGCTGGGCACTCTGGTGCCGGCGTGGGTGGTGCTGCATCGCCGCCGCGAGGGGCTCGCGGGACTCGGCATCACCCGCCGCTTCCTGGCTCGGTCCCTGGTCATCTCCGCGGTGCTGGGAGTCGGCTCCGCCTATCAGCTGGTCATGCTGTCCGCCGAGCAGGGGATCCCGGTGCTCCCGCACCTGCTCGGGAACCTGATGGTGCTGTGGGAGCCGCTGTTCGTCTTCGGCTGGCTCTTCCTACGCTGGGAGCGCGCCTTCGGCTGGCTGCCGGCGATCGGACTGACCGGCGCGGGCTTCACGCTCCAACACGTGGGCAGCGTCCCGCTGCTCGCGGCGCTGAGCTTCGGCGCCTTCGCACTCGTCTTCGCCGTCGTGTTCGCCCTGGTGCGGAACCTGCTGATCCTGTGGCCGCTGTTCTACCCGGTCGCCAGCGGGATCGGCACTCTGCAGTCCGGCTTCGCGATGGACTGGGGCGACGTGGTGATCGGGGCGGCGCTGCTGGTGGTCCAGCTCGCGATCATCCTCGGGGTGTGGAGGACTCGCCGCCTATAGTCGCCTCGGCACCGCTCGTCGCTCCGGCACCGCTCGTTGCCTCGGCACCGCCGAGACCGGTATCGGTGCCGGTGAGACCGTCAGGAGTCGAGCAGGTGGAACCGATGACCCTTCCTTTCCAGCGCAGCGAGCACGCGGCACCGATGGCACCCGCGCTCGCCGCCGCGCTGCGCGATGCCGATCTCGGCGTGCGCCGAGGCGTCGTGGAGCTCTCGGAGCCCTCGCCCCGCTGGGCCCGGACATTCGCCGGGCTGGTCGACGCGCTGACACCCACCCGCCCGGTCGACGCCCTCGCCCTCGAACACATCGGGTCCACCTCAGTGCCCGGCCTGCCCGCCAAAGCGATCCTCGACGTGGCGATCGGTCAGCGGCCCGGCTCGGACCCGCTGCCGCTGCACGGGTGGCTGATGCGCGCCGGGCATCTCTACCGCGGCGAAGCCGATGGGAACCGCCCCGATCGGATCTACGCCCTCGAGCTCGAGCCTGGAGTGCGGCTGGTCAATGTCCACGTGCTCGACCACGGTGATGAGCAGTGGCGCCGCTATCTCGCCTTCCGCGATCACCTGCGCACCCACCCGGCGGAGCGCGATGCCTATGCGAAGTGCAAGCGGCGCCTGGCCAGGGAGCACCCCGAGGACCGGCTCGCGTACGTGCAGGCCAAGGGCTCGTTCATCACCGGCCGAGATACCGGAACCTCCGAGGGGTAGCCGCGCGACCACCACCGGGGCACGATGGAGCCATGGCTGATTCGAAGAAAGTTCTGTCCTCCACCGAGATCGCCGACGCCGCCCTCGAAGGCTGGCAGCAGGACGGCGAGACGCTCACCGCCGGCTTCGCCACCGGTGATTTCGCCACCGGTCTCGATCTTGTGAACCGCATCGGTGCCGCCGCAGAGAAGGCGAACCATCACCCGGACCTCACCCTCACCTATCCGGAGGTCACGGTGACGCTGACGAGCCACGACGTCGGTGGCGTCACCAGCCGCGACCTGGAGCTTGCCCGCGTCATCAGCGGTTATGCCGCGCAGCTCGACATCGCCGCCTCGCAAGGCTGAACCGCCTCGCCCGGCTGAACCCGCCTCGCCATGCTGAACGGCCGTGCCAGGCTGAATGGCTGCGCCAGGCTGAATGGCTGCGCACAGCTGAACGGCCGCGTGACGCTGAACGGATTCGGGGCGGGGTGCAGCGAGCGGTGAGCAGGAGCTCGCCGCTCACACGCGATGCGCCCCGGCGACCCCGGTCTCGATCACGAAGGAGGCGTCCGTCTCGCGCGGCGCATCCGCAGTGGAGACGTACTCCACGGTGTGGAAATCAGCCCGGAACTGCTCGGGGGAGACCTCACAGGTGACATAGCCGCGACGATCCTGGCGGTAGTGCATGTACGGCATGTCGCTCTGCCACAGCTCGAGCTGGCCGTCGGAGACGTTCATCCCGTCGCCGTTGGAGGTGACCGAGGTGACCACCACCTCGCTTCCGAGGACAGGGCTCGCATCGTCCTCGAAGTCTCGGCGCAGGTCGTTGAGGTAGTGGCAGTGGACATCCCCGGTGAGGACCACGAAGTTCTCGATCTCACGCTCGGCGACGAGGCCGAGGACCCTGTCGCGGGACCCCTGGTACCCGTCCCAGCCGTCGTTGTACGCGCCGGGCCCGCCGACCTTGTAGTCCATGTTCGCGAAGAAGATCTGCTGCGGCACCACATTCCACACAGCGCGTGATTCCACCAGACTCTGCTCGAGCCAGCGGTGCTGCTCCTCGCCGAGCATGTCGGTGGCCCACTGCTCGGGGCCCACCATGTCCTTCTTCCCGCCGTAGGGCTGCGGGTCGCGGTACTGGCGGGTGTCCAGCACGCTGAACCGCGCGAGATCCCCGTAGTCGAATCCGCGGTACAGCGGCAAGGCGGTGTCCACCGGCTTGCGGAAGCGGCGCAGGGGCATGTGCTCCCAGTACGCCTGGTAGGCCGCGGTGCGGCGCGCTGTGAAGTCCGCGGTGGAGGCATTTCCCTGGCCCGGGTCGTCGTTCTCCGGGGACATGCCCGCGTAGTTGTTGTCCACTTCGTGGTCGTCCCAGGTCACGATCCAGGGCGCGGCGGCGTGGGCCGCCTGCAGGTCCTTGTCGGTCTTCTGCTGGGCGTGGCGGCGGCGATACTCGCCCAGGGTGTGAATCTCATCGCCCTCGTGGCGTCGCACCCCGCCCTGCTTCCCGGCCGCGTACTCGTAGAGGTAGTCGCCCAGGCAGAACACCACGTCCAGATCGTCCTGGGCCAGGTGCTTGTAGGCGGTGAACCACCCCTGCTCGAAGCTCGCACAGGAGGTGACGCCGAAGGAGATCGGGCTCAGGGATCCGGCCGCCGGTGCGGTGCGGGTGCGACCTGCGGGGGAGATCTCTCCACCGACCCGGAAGCGGTACCAGTACGGCGTCCCCGGTGCGAGCCCTCCCACCTCGACGTGCACGCTGTGGGCCTCCTCGGGCAGTGCCTGCACGGTCCCGCTCTGCAGGACGGTCGCGAAGTCGTCGTCCTCCGCGATCTCCCACTCGACCTCGACGGTGCGCTGCGGCATCCCGCCGTCCTCGAGCAGCGGTTCCGGGGCGAGGCGGGTCCACAGCACCACCGAGTCCGGCAGCGGATCACCGGAGGCGACCCCGAGGGTGAACGGTGCGGCGACCCGGCCGGCGGTCAGCGCGAGGATCGAGGCGGGGACGGCGAGACCCGCACCGAGCGCGGCACCGCCGATGAGCATGGTGCGGCGGCTGGGACGGGTGAGGAGAGGAAGGGGCACGGGTACTCCAGATCGGGAACGAGCCGTGTCGTCAACGGCCCCGACCACCGTAGGAGCGCACCCCTCCGCAGTTCACGGGAGGGACCATGACCATGCGGTGAACATCCTCGGAACGGCTGAGTTCAGGTTCCATCAGCACGGCGGCCTGCGCCCCGCCGGATGCGCCGAAAGGGTATTCCTGGGGGCCGATCGCGGCTACAGTTCGCGCACCAGGTCCGTCGTGCCCGATGACGAGCGCGGCGGGATGAAGGACCCCATACCCACGACGACGTGCGGAGGACCTCATGACACCGGATTCCCTCACCCTCTCCCCGGCGAGCCTCACCACGGTCGGGGTGATCGTGGTGATCGCCCTGATCGCGATCGCGATGGCCCTCCGATTCCGCACCGAGGTGCTGCGCGCCAAGACCGGCACCGACGCCATGAACGAGGTCGCCGCGGCGGTCCAGGAGGGCGCCGCCGCGTACCTCCGTCGTCAGCTGCGCACCCTGGGCGTCTTCGCCGTGCTCACCTTCCTGCTGCTCCTGCTGCTGCCCACCCACGGCGCCACCGGCACCGAGGGGATGCTGCTGCGCGTCGCCCGCTCGGTCGCCTTCCTGGTCGGTGCGGGGTTCTCGGGCCTGATCGGCTACCTCGGGATGTGGCTCGCAGTGCGCGCGAACGTGCGGGTCGCCGCAGCGGCGCACGAGGTCGGCCGAGATCCGGCGATGCTCATCGCCGTGCGCACCGGGGCCTGCGTCGGGATGGCGACGATAGGCTTCGGCCTGCTCGGCGCGGGGATCGTGGTGCTCCTCTTCCGCGGGGACGCCGCCCTGGTGCTCGAGGGCTTCGGCTTCGGCGCCGCGATGGTCGCGATGTTCATGCGCGTCGGCGGCGGCATCTTCACCAAGGCCGCCGACGTCGGCGCCGACCTGGTCGGCAAGCTCGAGAAGAACATCCCCGAGGACGATCCCCGCAACGCCGCGACCATCGCGGACAACGTCGGCGACAACGTGGGGGACTGCGCCGGGATGGCGGCGGACCTCTTCGAGTCCTATGCCGTGACCCTCGTCGCCGCGCTCATCCTGGGCCGGGCCGCCTTCGGGGAGGCCGGCATGGTCTTCCCCCTCATCGTCCCCGCGATCGGTGTGCTCACCGCCCTGATCGGCATCTACCTCACCACCCCGAAGCGGGGCCAGAGCGCCCTGACCACGATCCGCCGCTCCTTCCTGGTCTCCGCCGCGATCTCCGCGGTGCTGTGCACGATCGCTGCCTTCCTCTACCTCCCCGGCACCTTCGCCGAGCTCGGGATCGAGGAGACCACCGCCGCGATCGACGATCCGCGGATCATCGCTGCCGGAGCCGTGGCGATCGGCATCGCCCTCGGTGTGCTGATCCTCTACCTCACCGGCTACTACACCAGCACCGAGGACCGCCCCGTGCGCCAGGTCGCCGCGACCTCCCGCACCGGCGCCGCGACCGTGGTGCTCTCCGGCTTCTCCCTCGGGCTGGAATCCGCGGTGTTCACCGCGCTGGTCATCGCCGCCGCCGTGTTCGGCGCCTTCCTGCTCGGCGGCTCCGGCATCGCCGGCCTGTTCGCGATCGCGCTCGCCGGCTGCGGCCTGCTCACCACCGTCGGCGTGATCGTCGCGATGGACACCTTCGGCCCGGTGACCGACAACGCCCAGGGCATCGCCGAGATGTCCGGGGACGTCGATGTCGAGGGCGCCCAGGTGCTCACCGAGCTCGACGCCGTCGGCAACACCACCAAGGCCATCACCAAGGGCATCGCGATCGCGACCGCCGTGCTCGCCGCGACCGCCCTGTTCGGCTCCTACACCGACGCGATCCGTGATGTGCTCGGGGACCGCTACCAGGACTTCCTGGATCAGTCCGTCGTCTTCTCCCCGCAGACCCTGGTCGGCGTGATCATCGGCGGCGCCGTGGTGTTCCTGTTCTCCGGCCTCGCGATCAGCGCCGTCGGCCGGGCCGCCGGTGCTGTGGTGTATGAGGTGCGCCGCCAGTTCCGCGAGATCGCCGGGATCATGGAGGGCACCGCGAAGCCCGAGTACGGGCGGGTGGTGGACATCGTCACCCGCGACTCGCTGCGGGAGCTCGCCACCCCCGGCCTGCTCGCCGTCGCCGCCCCGATCGCCGTCGGCTTCGGCCTCGGAGCGCCGGCCCTCGCCGGCTATCTCGCCGGCGCCATCGCCACCGGCGTGCTGATGGCGATCATGCTCGCCAACTCCGGCGGAGCCTGGGACAACGCCAAGAAGCTCGTGGAGGACGGCCACCACGGCGGCAAGGGCTCGCTCGCACATGAGGCCACCATCATCGGAGACACCGTCGGCGATCCGTTCAAGGACACCGCCGGCCCCTCCATCAACCCGCTGCTCAAGGTGATGAACCTGGTCGCGGTGCTGATCGCCCCCGCCGTGGTCGGGATGAGCGCGCTCAGCGGCGAAGAGAACCCGCTGCGCTACCTGATCGCCGCCGCGGCCGTCCTCGCCATCGCCGTGACGGTGACGATCTCCATCCGCCGCGGCGTGGTCCTGGATGCCGAGGTGGAGAACGGCGCCAGGTCGGACCTCTCCTGAACCGAATCCCGGCGGTGGTCGCTCCGCTCGAGGACACCCCCGGGGCCGCCGAGACCGCCGAGGATCGACGCCTCGACGTCCGGGAGGGCGAGCCGGGCTCAGGCCCGCGTGACTCGCCCTCGAAGGGGTAGCGCCGGAGTGCTTAGCATGAGCCCATGAACCACTTGCCTGCCAGCAGCTCCGCCGATGCAGCCGCAGCCGACTCCCGTCGCGTCCAGCAGGAGCGGCAGCGCTTCTTCATCGCGTTCGCCGTGATGGAGGGGATCGTGCTCGCGCTCGCGGCCGTCCTGATCTATGTCCTCGAGCTGATCGACCCCGCGCTGGGGCACTGGGTGCTCATCGCGATCGCACTCCTCGGGGGCGGCATCCTCAGCACTTACCTGGTCATCTCCATGCGCCCGAGTCGGCAGGGGTCGGCACCTGTGTCCGGTGCTGGGGATCGCAGCGTGTAGACGAGGGGACGGTTCCGAGGTCCGTCAGGAGTCCGCCCTTGTCGAAGAGCCTCGGGTTCGCCGCGAACCGGGGCCCTCCGGCACGGCGCAGATCCATCGGCATCTCGCGGGGGCCGCGAGCGCAGGCGCGGCGCGGGGAGCTGCTCGGCGCCGGGCCGCATCGTCCCGACGGCCGGGCTCACGGCGCGCAGTCGATGCACCTCGTCGCCTCGGGCCGGGCCACGAGCCGGGCCGGAGCGATGGGCCTGGGCCGACCACACGGTAAGGGCCTTGGTCCCTGAGGTACGCCCTGCCTTCTTACTAACATGACAACATGATCGAGAACTCAAAACTCACCGTCATCGGAGCCGGCGCCGTCGGCTCCAGCGTCGCCTACGCGGCCCTCATCCGCGGGTCCGCCCGCCACGTCGCGCTGTATGACATCAACGCCGAGAAGACCGAGGCGGAGGTGCTGGACCTCGCCCACGGCACTTTGTTCACCCGCGGCGGCGACATCATCGGCGGCTCGGACATCGCTGTGGCCGAGGGATCGCACGTCGTGGTCATCACCGCCGGTGCCAAGCAGAAGCCCGGCCAGACCCGCATCGAACTGGCCGCGACGAATGCGAAGATCGTCCGCTCCCTCATGCGTCAGACTCTCGAGGTCGCGCCCGACGCCGTCTTCGTCATCGTCACCAACCCCTGCGACGTGCTGACCATGCTCGCCCACGAGGGCTCCGGGCTCCCGGCCGAGCGCGTCTTCTCCTCCGGCACCGTGCTGGACTCCTCGCGGCTGCGGTGGGAGATCGCGCGCCGCACGAACGTGGCGTCCACCAGCGTGCACGCCCAGATCGTCGGCGAGCACGGGGACACCGAGTTCCCGCTGTGGTCCGCCGCCCGCATCAATGCGGTGCCGATCCTCGACTGGACCGGCGAGGACCGGACGCCGATGTTCACCCCCGAACAGCTCGACCAGATCGCGGTCGACGTGCGCGACGCCGCCTACAAGGTCATCCAGGGCAAGGGCGCCACGAACTACGCCATCGGCCTGTCCAGCGCCCGCATCGTCGAGGCGATCCTCGGCGACGAGAACGCCGTGCTGAACGTCTCCACGGTGCTCTCCGACTTCCACGGCATCGACGGCGTCGCGCTGTCCGTGCCGAGCATCGTCAACTCCTCCGGCGCCCACCCCATCTACGAGACCCCCTTCGACGAGCAGGAGATCGCGAAGCTGCGCGAGTCCGCCGCGGCGCTCGAGAAGGTCGCCGCGGACCTGCGCGACTGATCCGCCGTCGCGATCCACGGGAGGAGCGAGGGACTCCCGCGGATGACCCCACCCCCGACCCCCGGGGACCGCGATCCGGTCGCCGCGGGTCGATCCCCTCGTGCCCGCCGGCGTGACACCGTCCCCGGCCCCGATCCAGAGGAACCCCGCACATGTGGATGCAATCCATCGACCCCCTCGGCAACCTGACGCTCTCCGCGCTGGTCGCCGCCCTGCCCATCCTCGTCTTCCTCCTCCTGATGGTGGTCTTCAAGCTCTCGGGAGTGATCTCGGGACTGATCGCCCTGGTGGTCGAGGTGCTCGTCGCACTGCTCGTCTTCGGCATGCCGGCCTCGGCCGTGGCCGGCGCCGGGCTCTCCGGCCTGCTCACCGCGATCTGGCCGATCGCCTACATCATCGTGATGGCGGTGTGGCTCTACCGCCTGGCCGTGTTCTCGGGCCGCTTCGACATCATCCGCTCCTCGATCGGAGCGATCTCCGCTGACCAGCGGGTGCAGGTGCTGCTGATCAGCTTCGGCTTCGGCGCCTTCCTCGAGGGGGTGGCAGGCTTCGGCGTCCCCATCGCGATCTGCGCCGCCCTGCTGGTGCAGCTCGGTTTCACGCCCATCAGGGCCGCGGTGATCTCGCTGGTCGCGAACGCCGGTGCCGGCGCCTACGGCGCGATCGGCATCCCGGTGCTGGTCGGCGCCCAGGTGACCGGCCTGGACGTCATGGAGCTCTCCCGCGCTCTGGTCATCGTGCTGCAGCCGCTGACGTTCCTGATCCCGTTCTTGCTGGTGGTGATGATGGACGGGCTGCGGGGACTGCGCGAGACCTTCCCGCTCACCCTGGTGGTCTCCGTGGTCTTCAGCGGGGTGCAGGGCGGGGTGCTGTGGTTCCTCGGCCCCGAACTGGCGGACATCGGCGCGGGCCTGGCGGCGATGGTGGCCGTCTTCGCCGTGAGCCGGGTGTGGAAGCCGCGACGGATCTACCGCGAGAACGACTCCCCGATCCCCGAGGCCGAGAAGCACAGCTTCCACGAGGTGGTGGTGGCCTGGAGCCCCTTCTACATCCTCTCCGGCTTCATCCTGCTATGGTCGCTGCCCCCGGTGAAGGAGCTGTTCGCCACCGGCGCCCTCGCCGCCACCACCCTCCGCGTCCCGCTGCCCGGCCTGACCGGGGAGGTCTCCACCGCCGCCGGCGACCTCGTCGAGTACACCTGGAACGTCTCGATCCTCGGCGCCACCGGTACCGCGATCCTGCTCGCCGTGATCCTCTCCTTCCTCACCACCCCGCAGGTCTCCCTGCGCGAGCTGCTCCGCGAGCTGGGCGGCACCCTCAAGAGCCTGGGCAAGGCGATCGTGCTGATCGCTGTGATCCTGGTGCTCGCCAACATCGCCAACTACTCCGGGGGCTCGACCTCGATGGGCTCGGCGCTGGCCGCCGTCGGACCGCTGTTCCCGCTGATCGCTCCCGTGATCGGCTGGATCGGGGTGTTCCTGACCGGCTCCGTCGTCAACAACAACACCCTGTTCGCTCCGCTGCAGGTCGCCACCGCCGAGGGCATCGGGGCGGCGCCCGCGCTGCTGGTGGGCGGCAACACCGCCGGCGGCACCACCGCGAAGGTCATCTCCCCGCAGTCGATCGCGATCGCCGCTGGCGCGGTGGGCCTGTCCGGCCGGGAGGGCGAGATCCTGCGCCGGGCGATCGCTCCGAGCCTGGGGATGCTGGCCGTCATCTGCGTATGGAACTTCGTGCTCGCGCTGCTGCTGTGAGCGGCGGCGTGGTGCCGGTGCGCGTGGTCTCCACCTGCAGCAGCCGTCCGCGCCAGGTATTCGGCAGCGGGGTCGAGGCCTCCGAGCACATCGACCGGCTGCGCGGCGATCAGGGCTGAGGCACCCGGCCCCGGCACCGCAGTCGTCGGTCCTCGTCACCGCAGCCGTCGGTCCCCCGTGAGCAGCAGTCGCAGCCAGTGGTGGCCGTATCCGCCGACGTCCAGGGTGAGCCGCCCCTCCTGACCGATGGTGTGCCGCTCGCCGCTGAAGAGGTCGAGCACCTCGGTGCCGTCCTCGACCTCGGCAACGTGGACGGTCAGCGTGGTGGCCGCGGGTGCGAGGTTGTGCACCAGCACGGAGGAGGAGGTGCCGCCGCCGAAGGGGTTCCAGGTGCAGCGATGCACGAGCACCGCGGGGGCGTCCGACGCGAGGACCTCGTAGTCGCCCATCCCGACCTCGGGGCATTCCCGGTAGCGGCGGGCGAGCTGCCCGATGAAGGACAGCAGCGAGTCCGGGTCGGAGCGCTGATCCTCGGCGTTGACGTGCTCTGCCCCGTAGGGTCCCCCGGTCACAGGGGCGACGAGAGCGGACGGCTTCGCGACGGAGAAGCCGCCGTTCTTGCCCGCCGTCCACTGCATCGGGGAGCGCACCGAGAGTCGACCGGGGATGTCGAGGTTCTCGCCCATGCCGATCTCCTCGCCGTAGAACAGCACCGGCGTGCCGGGCAGGGCGAACAGCAGCGAGTAGACCATCGTGAGCCGCCGAGGATCGCCGTCGAGCATCGGAGGCAGCCGTCGCCGCAGCCCGCGACCGTACAGCTGCATCTCCTCCTCGGGCCCGAAGGCGTCGAAGACCTCCTGGCGCTCGTCCTCGCTGAGCTTGTCGAGCGTGAGCTCGTCGTGGTTGCGCACGAAGGTCGCGAACTGCCGGGTGGGCTTCAGCGACGGCCGACGGTTCAGTGTGCGCGCCATCTCGGTGGCATCATGCCGAGCCAGCGACAGGTACATCCGCTGCATCAGCTCGAAGTCGAACATCATGGTCAGCTCATCGGCGTCGTCGCCCCCGAAGAACGCCATCTGCTCCTCGTAGGGCAGGTTCACCTCGCCGAGCAGGATCGCATCGCCGCGTCGGCGGCCGATGAAAGCGGAGAGGCTGCGCAGGTACTCGTGGGGGTCGGAGTAGTCGGCGGAGGCGTCCGGCACGATGCCGCGGCTCTCGATGAAGTACGGCACCGCGTCCACCCGGAAGCCGTCCAGGCCAAGCTGCAGCCAGAACCCGATGATCTTCGCGACCTCCTGCTGCACCGCCGGATTGGTGATGTTGAGGTCCGGCTGCTCGGAGTAGAAGTTGTGCAGGTAGTACTGGCCGGCCTTCTCGTCGTAGGTCCACAGCGAGTCCTCTGCGTCGGGGAAGACCACCTGGTCGGAGGTGTCCTCGGGCGGCTCGTCCCGCCACACGTAGTAGTCGCGGTACGGGCTGTCGCGGGACGAGCGAGCCGCTGTGAACCACGGATGCTGGTGGGAGGTGTGGTTGACGACCAGGTCCATGATCACGCGCATCCCGCGGTCCTTCGCCGTGCGGAGCAGCTCCACCAGGTCGCCGTGGTCGCCCAGACGGGGATCCACGCCGTAGTAGTCGATGATGTCGTAGCCGTCGTCACGGCCCTTGGTGGGGTTCAGCGGCATCAGCCACAGACAGGTCACCCCGAGTCCGGCCAGGTAGTCCAGACGCTGCGAGAGGCCGTCGATGTCGCCGACGCCGTCGTCGTTGCCGTCGAAGAACTTCTCGATGTCCAGGCAGTACACGACGGCGGACTTCCACCATTGGTCCGAGGTCTCGGTCTTCAGCACGGGGTCTCCTCACGGGGACGGGAACGGGGCCGGGGTGCGGGGCCCTCACTGCGGGCGGTCGGTCACCGCAGCTGGGGCAGGACCTTCTCGCCGAAGGCCTCCAGGAACGGTCGCTGCTGCTGGCCGACGTGGTGCAGGTACACCTCGTCGAAGCCGAGGGACGCCAAGTCGTGGATCTGCTCGGTGAGCTCGCCGAGGTCGGAGGAGACCAGCACCGCCTCGCGCAGCTGCTCGGAGCCGACTCCGTGCTCGCTGACCGCGTCGTAGGTCGCCACGCGAAGGTCGGTGGAGGCGGGGGAGGGGAAGATGTTGGAGCGCCACTGGTCGTGCGCCACAGCGAACGCCTCCTGTTCGGTCGGGGCCCAGGCCAGGTGGACCTGGAGGATGCGGTGCGGCGCGCCACCGGCATCCGCCCAGCGGTCGAGCATCTCGCGCAGCAGGGACGGATCCTGGTTGATGGTCGCGAGCCCGTCGGCCCAGCGCGCCCCGCGCATCGCGGTGGCCACACTGATCGCCGGCGCGATCAGCGGCGGCCGCGGCTCGGCGAGCTCCCAGACGGTCGCCTCCTCGACCGTGACCAGGCCGTCGTGGGAGACCGTCTCGCCGGCGAGCAGACGACGGATCACCTCGACACTCTCCTCGAGGCGCTGCTGTCGGACGTCCTTGCGGGGCCACCCCTGCCCGGTCACGTGCTCATTGGCGAACTGGCCGGTGCCCAGCGCGGTCCAGAAGCGTCCCGGGAACATCTGCCCGAGGGTGGCGATCGCCTGGGCGACGATCGCGGGGTGGTAGCGCTGCCCGGGGGCGGTGACGGTGCCGAAGGTCAGCTCGGTGGTGGCGAGCGCCGCGCCCAGCCAGGGCCAAGCCATCCCGGCATGCCCCTGCCTCTGCGACCACGGCTCGAGATGGTCCGAGCACATGGCCGCCTGGAATCCGACCTGCTCGGCCAGCTGGACGTCCGCGAGCAGCTGGCGCGGGGAGATCTGCTCGTGGGAGGCATGGAAGCCGTAGACAGTCATGTCGTCG
The DNA here is from genome assembly GCF_052095815.1 of Brachybacterium sp. Classification (NCBI taxonomy): domain Bacteria; kingdom Bacillati; phylum Actinomycetota; class Actinomycetes; order Micrococcales; family Dermabacteraceae; genus Brachybacterium; species Brachybacterium sp. The sequence continues at coordinate 30,262 of NZ_JBQDLF010000044.1, forward strand.
TTCCTAGCAGAGCGCGGCACCGTTCGGAAGTGGTCCGACCGAGAGGCCGGGGAGCCGGGACTCAGCCCGCCGCGGCCTCCAGACGCGCGATGTCGAGCTTGACCTGGGTCATCAGCTCGGCGGTCACCGCCTCGGCGTGGGGCCCGGTGAGCAGGGCGGTGAGCTGCTGCGGCACGATCTGCCAGGACAGCCCGAACCGGTCGACGCACCACCCGCATTGCGACTCGCGCCCGCCGCCGCGACGAGCGCCTCCCACAGCCGGTCGATCTCCGCCTGCGAGTCGACGGTGACCACGATCGAGACCGCTTCGGAGAGGGGGAACTGCGGCCCGCCGTTGAGCAGCATGTACGGGACACCCATGAGTTCGATCTCCACGGTCAGCGCCTGACCGGTCATATCGGGACCGTCCGGTGGTCCGCCGCCCGCCTCGTAGACGCTGCGGCCCAGGAGCTTCGAGCCGGGCAGCAGGGAGACGTAGAACTCGGCGGCCTCGTCGATGTCGCCATCGAACCAGAGACAGGTGCTCACTGTGGTCATGGCGGCATCATCCTCCCTGACCTCGTGGCTACGGAACGGTCAGCACGAAAGATCTGGGAAGGTCGCCTCCTGGTTGACGGTGACGGTGATGTGTGGCATCAGTCCTGAGCGGGATGAGCAGGAGCGGTCACTCAGACCGCGGTGACCAGCCCAGCAGCGGACCGAGCCGCGTTGCGATATCGGTGAGGATCTGCACGTAGTCCTCGTGCTCGAAGCTGAAAGGGAGGGCGAAGGCGACCTCGTCCACCTCGCGGAATCCGGCGTGAGCCCAGAGCTGCTCGGCGATCTCCTGGCTGGTGCCCAGGAGATCCGGGGCGAACATCATGCCGCGGGGTCCCTGCGGGCTGTGGGTGCGAGGCAGTCGCTCCTGGACATAGTCCCGGTACTTCTCCCGCTGCTCCGGGCTCGCCGAGTCCGTGGGGATGACGACCAGGCCCTGGGAGACGCGGGCAGCGGCATTCGGGGCATGTGCCGTGGCGGCCTCCCTGAACGCCCGGATCTGAGCGGCCTGGACGGCGGCGAAGTCCGGATCCTGCCCCTGGTCGGGGAAGATGACGCTGCTGCTGAGCAGGTTCAGCCCATGCTTCCCGGCCCAGGCCGCTGAGCTCATGCTGCCGGCCCCGTACCAGAGCCGGTCTCGCAGCCCGGGGGAGTACGGCTCGACCCGGGAGGAGTACTCCTCGACCACGCCCTGCTTGCCGGAGAGGTCCCGCACCGGCTCACCGGCGAGGAAGCCGGCGAGCTGCTCCACCCGGGCCTTGCTGAAGTCCTCGAGCTCTGCGGTGTGCGGGTAGAGAGCATGCTTGAGGGTCTCGTACTGCATCGGGGTGCCCACGCTGACCCCTGGATTGATCCGGCCCCCGGAGAGCACGTCCACCGTGGCGAGATCCTCGGCCAGCCGCAGCGGGTTCTCCCAGCCCAGCGGGGTCACCGCGGTGCCCAGCTCGATCCGTCGGGTGCGCTGACTGGCCGCGGCCATCACGGCCACGGGGGAGGAGATCCCGAACTGCAGGTGGCGGTGGCGCAGCCAGGCGCTGTCGAACCCCAGCTCCTCACCGAGCTCGATGATCCGCAACGTCGACTCGTGCCCGGCGGCGGGGTCCTCCGGATCGAACAGCCCGATGGTGAGGAAGCCGAGGCGCTGCAGAGACTGGGAACGATCGGGCATCGGGCACCTGTTTCGAGAGGGGAGAACGGGGTGTGGCCAGAGTCCGCATCGTATCGAGCGCGGTCTGGGTCTGGGTCTGGGTCTGGGTCTGGGCCTGCCCGCCCGGTAGCCGGTACGGTCGAGGGCGACCACCATCAGGAGGTGCAGATGCTGAACTGGCTGTTCCGCGCACGACGGATTCGGGGCGATGTCCGTGCCGCCCAGCGAGGGCCGGAAGCGATGGGGGAGCGTGCGGGCCGACGCGCCGCGCACCGCCTGCTCTCACGCCTGCTGCGCTAGCGCCCTCGTCCGGGCGCCGCAGCCGACCGACGGGGAGTGACCTGGTCCCCGTCGGCCGGGCGACGATCAGGCGCCGACGGACACCGTGGAATGGACGGGCACCGGGGAATCGACGGACTCTGTGGAGTCGACGGATGCCGTGGAGTCGACGGGCACCGCGGAAGCGAAGCTCGCTTCCGGGGACTGGCCGCTCACCGTGCCGATCGCCCACTGGAACCCCGGCTCGGTGCCGTTGACCTCCCACGCGCCGATCTCTTTGGCCTTGTACACCCACGGATTATGGGAGGCGACGGTGCGAGCGTTGCGCCAGTGGCGATCCAGCGCCGCAGTCTCGCGCACGGCGGATGCTCCCAGGGCGTCGAACAGTCGGGTCGCCGCCTCCGGCACCAGTCGCGAGGTGACGACCTGGGCACGGGCCGAGGCGATCTCCGCCTCGACCACGGCGGCGCGCGCCTGTTCTCCTCCGTGCAGCGCGGCGTCGTGCGCCGCCTGCACGGCGTCGGCCACCTGAGCGGTGAGGGCGCTCGCGGTATGCGCGACGGCCGAGATCTCCCCGACCACCTGGAGGATCTGCGGATCCTCCCGGACCCGATCGGCGTTGCCGTGACTGTAGGTGCGGGTGCGGGCGGCTACTGCCGCGACCGCATCCGTCTCGATGGCAGAGGCGATCCCCGCCTGCACGGCGAGCAGCACCAGCTGGTAGACGGCCGTCTGGTAGTCGAAGCGATCGGCGAAGGGGATCACATCGCGGGCCTCGAGGCGGGCGTGGTCATAGATGATCGTGCCGGTGCCGGTGAGCTTCTGGCCGAAGCCGTCCCAGTCATCGCTGATGCGCACCCCGGGCTGGGCGAGCGGGACCACGGCGATGTGCTGGCCGCCGTCCGCCGCTTCGACCAGGGTGTCGGAGTAGTCGGCGTAGATCGAGCCGGTCGTGTAGAACTTCTGCCCGGTCACCCCAGCGTGCTCGCCGTCGACAGTGAGCCGAGTGCCGAAGGAGCCACGTTCCACCGAGCCGATCTCCGACCACGCATTGCCGATCACCGCGCCGTCGGCGATCTTCGCGAGCCACCGATCGCGGAACTCGGTGTGCGGAGTGACCAGCAGATCCTCGACGAAGGCGATGTGTCCGCGCCAGATCTGCGGGAGGTTGGAGTCCGCGGCGGCCAGGTCGACCAGCAGCGCGGTCAGCTGCGGGATCGTCGCGCCGAGGCCCCCGGCGTCCACGGGGAGCCGCACGCGCCCGAGACCGGCGTCGGCGAGGGCGCGCACCTCGGCCACCGGCAGGGTCCGGTCCCGTTCCCGGTCCAGGGTGCCGGCGGCGATGGACGTCAGCACGGGGGAGAAGCGGTCACGGAGCTCAGCGATCGTGGTCATAGCGGGCCTTTCGTGGACTCTTACGGTGGGTGATGGCCGACTGTAGGAGCCGCAGAGCGTGGAGGCCAGAGAGCTGTCGCATGCCGTCATGTGGTGACTTCCGGGGTGACGCCCGGGGATGCATCGCAGACGAAGCCGCCCGGTTCTTCGCAGAGCTCTTGGACGGTCTGAGCCCGCGGCGTGACAATATGGTCACGGCGCCGTCGCGTCGAGGCGCCCTCGTCAGTCCCGCAGGGATCTGAATCGGCCCAGGTTTGATGCCGTTGCTGTTTGAGTCCGAGAGGATGGAC
>NZ_JBQDLF010000045.1:0-32234 GCF_052095815.1 Brachybacterium sp.
TCGGCTTTGCGGGCGTTGGCCTCACGCTGTGCCGGGATCGAGAACCCCTCGTCGCGTCCGCCCTTGGACGCCTGCTCCTTGGTCGAGACCCGCTGATAGGTCACCGCCGTCAACAGCGGCCGAGCCTCCACTTTCGTCTGGGTCTGTCGGCTGGGTGCTGTCAGTGTCATCGTCGTCTCCTTGCTCACCCGCGAACGGTGCGGCGGGCGGTGAATCGTGATCGTTTCGTTGGCTGGCGGTGCGTCGTTGCCGCTGGTCGAGTTCGTGGGCGTGGAGTTCGTCCGCGATGTGCAGCACTAGCGCGACCAGGCGTGTGCGGTCAGGCGCCGTAGGCACCCGAACCTCGGCCGAGATACGTCGGCCGGTGTTCGTGGTCCGGTAGTGCTTCATACCCGGTAGGTGCACGCCGGGTACGACCGTGCCTGACAGCGACAAACGGGCGAGGCTCAGCCTCGTCGGGCGAGCGCTTCTGACGCCGCCTCGCCCGGTGCTCGGCCAGCCGGGTCTTGGCGAGCAGGATCACGCTGACCGGCCCCATGATCATGAACTTCAGGCCGGACCAGCAGGCCACGAGCACGATGAGGTGCAGCCAGCCGGGGCCACCGGCGTCGATGAGGGTGGTGCACCAGTAGGCGACGGAGAAGTACGGGACGGCGATGAGCATCGCCGGGATACCCCACTTGAGGCCGTTCCTGGTACGGATCGCGTCGAGCAGGATGTTGCTCGGCATCCAGACACGCAGAAACAGGCGGATGTGGATGCTGGCGGCGAGAATCAATCGGAGCATGGTCAGGTCCTCCCTTGGCGGCGACGCCAATGCGGGTGGACTTGCCCGGGCCGATTGCCGAGGTTGTCGTGCCACCGGGACCCGAGGGCTGGTGGCCTAGCTGAATTCTCTGTCGCCTGCCACAAGTCTACGTCGGGGTGCCGACATCGGGAAGAGCAGCGACGTTGGCGAGCGATGGTGGCAGGCGACGAGTCAGACCGCGGGGCGCGGCGGGTCAGGTGACCTCGCCGGTGTCGGGGTCGATGCCGAGGGTGGCGAGGAACTCTTCCTCGGCCTGTCGGCGCCGTTGCACGTCGGCGATGACGAAGGCGACGAAGTCCTCGTCGCGGTGGACGATCTCGGTGTCTTCGATGGGTTCGGCCGGGTCTTCACCGGGCCAGCTGGTCTGGCGGGTGGGACGGTCACGGTCGAGCCGGGTGCCGCTGGCGGCCACCCAGTCCCGCAGCCGCTGGCGGGCGTCGGCGAAGTCGCGGTGCCAGCCGATGGGTGCGCTGCCGGACTGCTGGGGGTCGTAGGCGCCTTGCCAGTGGGTGTAGAGCGCGGACAGCTCCCAGACCAGTTCGGGGTGCCGGTGCCACATCGGCGGGATCACGCTCGCAGGCAGGCCATAGGTGGTGCGGAGCCAGTCGATCCACTTGTTCAGCTCCAGCCAGGTGTGCTCGGCCTCGTCGGCGCGCAACAGGTTCCAGTTGATCGGCCCGGGTGGCTCGTCGAGCATCGGCTCGAACTCCTCCCCGCGCGCGTCGGACCGGTTGCCCGGATCCAGATCCGGGTCCGGGCCTGGCCCGTCGTCGGGGCCGAGGCTGCCGTCCGGGTCGAGGTTGTCGCCCGCGTCGTGAGGGTCGCGGTTGGTGTGGGGGCCGGGGGTGTCATTGGTGTTCATGATCGTGTCGCCGTTCAGCGGGCCAGGACCGCAGCGTCGCGCGCTGGTGTGGCCTGGTCGGGGCGTTCGAATGCCCTGCCGTGGTCCACACCGGCGGCGTGGTCGATGCCGGTCGTCTTGTCCCGGGCGACGGTGTAGTCGGTGGTGGTCGGGTTGTGGCTGAGGGTGGTCGCCTGGAACTCCTCGCGGTCGTTGTTCTCGGCGTCGGTGAAGGTGCGGAACTGGCCGGTGGCGATGAAGTCGTCGCCCTTGGCGAACTTCTCGTGGGCGACCTCGGCGAGGTCGTAGCGGACCACGAGGTCGTGGAAGGACTGGTTCTGCTTGGTGAACGTGCCGTCGTCTCCGCGCTGCCAGTGGTTGACCCGGACCCGGGCGTAGAACCGTGGCATGCCGGTCTTCTCGCTGTAGGTCAGCCGCGGGTCGCCGACGATGCGGCCGACCATCACGGTCTCGTTCTTGATGCCCATCTCGCATCCTCCTGTCCCATCTCCCGGCCCCCGGTTCGTGCGGGCCGGCTGTGACAGGCAGGTGCGCCTCACCGCCCCCGAGTGAACGAGTCCCGCCCGACAGACTCGGCAGGCTCCACAGGCGCCTGTCCCGGCGAGGTTGGTATGCGTGCCGGGTCGCGCCGAACGCCGAGAGCGGGCCGGTGGGCACGGACCGCTTCGACGGTCAACCGCCGTTCACTCGACGGCGGCGCGGGCTCGGCTACTGCCGGGCGGTCTGGTGGTGGGCTGGACGGCTGGTCGATGTCTTCGTGCATTGCGGCCAGCTGGGTCTCGACGCGGGCGAGGTCGGCTTCGGCGTGGGCGAGCGCGGCGGCGTGCCGGAACGGTTGCCCGATCCGCTGCTCGGCCTCGGCGATCGCCTGCTCGGCAGTGGCGAGGTCGTCGCGGGCGTGGTCGAGCAGGCTGGGGATGCCGGCGGCTCGGTTCTCTATGCGTTGGATGACACCGATGCCGCCGTCGAGGAAGGTGTCGCGGGCGATGAGAGCGCCGCTGCGGGGAACCCCGGCGAGGCTGACCTCGACGAACGGGTCGCCACCGGTCGCGGGCCGGGTGGTCAGGGTGATGTCGAAGCCGCTGATCTGCCCGATGGTGCCGTAGTCGCGGGCCGCGTACCGGGACGCCCATTTCAGGTCCGAAGCGTGCGCCCACTCGGCCAGGGCATGGGCGGCGTCGCTGCGGGAAGTGTAGGTCCGCTCAGCCAGGGTGATGCGGAACCGGTCACCGCTGGTGTCGCCCACGCGCGGGAGCGCGGCCTCCAGGACGGTGACGTCGGTTTCGGCGCGGCGGGCGGCATCGCGGGCGCGGTCGCGGGTGTGGACGAGCATGGACTCGTTGCGGTGGTAGGCCCGCTCCAACCGGCGCAGCCGGGTCACCTCGTTCTGAATGGTGGAGTGTTCCAGCAGCAGCGGGTTACCGCTGGAGATCGCCTTGGCCTCGGCAGCCGAGAGGGCAGAGGAGTCGATCTCCTCGATCTCACGGGTGTCGAGCCGCCCGCGCATGAGCTGGGCGATGAAGGTGGCTTTGCGCTCGACGCCTTGCCACATGTAGGAGTCGAAGGACCGTTCGGTGACGAACCGGACGATCGCGACCTCCTCGTTCTGGTTGCCTTGCCGCAGAATCCTGCCCTCACGCTGGGCGATATCACTGGGCCGCCAGGGGCAGTCGAGGTGATACAGGGCGACGGCCCGGTTCTGCACGTTGGTGCCCACGCCCATCTTCTCCGTGGAGCCCACCAGCACGGCGATGTGCCCGTTGCGGGCCGCCGCGAACAGGCGGGCTTTGTCGGCGTCGGTCTTGGCCTCGTGCATGTACCGGACCGCTTCGGCGGGCATCCCGCGTTCGACCAGTTGCAGGTGGAGTTCGTCGTAGGCGTTCCACCGCTCCGGGTTGGGGGTGCCGATGTCGGAGAACACCAGCTGCAACGCCCCGCGCACCGGCGAGGGCTGTCCGGTGATGACATCGAGGTACTCGTTGTCCTTTGTCTGCTGCCAGACCCGGTAGATCGTGTCCGCGGCGACATCGACCTTCGTCGGGCCGGACGGCCAGCCCGAAGAGTGCTGCGGGATGATCATGCGGATATCGAGGGCGGCTTTGCGGCCGTCCGTGGAGATGACCAGCATGTTGTCCTCGTTCGGGGACACGCTCTTGGCCGCGACCTTCTCGGCTCGCTCGCCCAGGTGCTCGATGAACCGCTCCAGCTCGACGGTCGGCTGCACCGCGACCGTGGCCGGGGCACGCCTGCCGTCCTCGCGCATCGCCAGGTCGGGGGTGGGCAGGTCGAGGTCGTCGGCGGTCTTCACATCGGCGAAGATCGACCACATCTTCAACATCTCCGGCACGTTGGAGAACTTCGCGAACCGGGTCTTCATCCGGAACGTGTTGTTCCCGGTAGGCGCCATCTCCATCTGCGTGACCGTCTGCCCGAACGTGGCCGCCCATGCATCGAACGACCCGATCCCCGCCTTCTCCAGCAGGTCCGGGCGCAGGTACCGCTGCATCACGAACGCCTCCGTGACCGAGTTGGAGATGGGGGTCGCGGTCGCGGCGGTCACCACCCGCTCACGGCCCTGCCCGCGCAGGTACTCCAGCTTCATGTGCAAGTCGCTCGCGCGGCCGGAGCCTTCGATGGAGGCGTCACGGATGTTGGACTCGGTGGCGAGGTTCTTGTACATGTGCGCCTCGTCGACGATGAGGTAGTCGATCCCGGTGTCCTCGAAACACACCCCGGCGTCCCGGTCGGCATCGACGCGGGCCTTGACCTTGTTCTCCAGTTGCAGCAGCTTGCGCTGGATGCGTTTGACGCTCATCCGGTCCTCGCCCTGCGCGTCCTCGAGGACCGCCCGAACCTGGGCGACCTGCGCTTCGATGTAGGACTGTTGGGTCTCGGCGCGAAGCGGGATCTTCGCGAACGCCCCCTGGGTGAGGATCACGGCATCCCACTCGTTCGCCGACGCGCGTGCGACGAACAGCCGCCGTTTGTCGGCGGTGAGGTCGGAGCTGGAGGCGGCGAGTATCCGCGCCCGAGGGTAGATCTGCAACCATTCCCGGCCGACCTGTTCGAGCATGTGGTTCGGGACCACGACGACGGGTTTGGACACCAATCCCATGCGGCGCATCTCCATCGCGCCCATCACCATCTCCGCGGTCTTCCCGGCACCGACCTCGTGGAACAGCCCGGCGGCGGGTTCGGCGATCATCCGCGCGACCGCGGCCCGCTGATGCGGGCGCGGAGTGAAGGTCGCTGCCATGCCCGGCAGCGACAGGTACTCCCCAGCATTCGTGTAGTCGCGCAACACGATGGAGTTGAACCGCCGGTTGTACTCATCGGTCAGGGTCTTGGCGCGTGCGGGGTCTTCCCACACCCACTCGCCGAAGCGTTCCTGGAGCGCGTCGGCCTTCTCCTGCGCGGCGGCGGTCTCGACCGGGTTGAGCACTTGGCGCTTTCTGCCGTCGGCGTCTTCGACCTCGTCGTAGACCAGCAGGGTCCGTTGCTCCATGACGGCCTGGGCGATGTCGGGGGCGGGGCGGCGTTCGGTGCCCCACTCGCTGGTGGCGAGCAGCCCTTGGCGGCCGCCGCGGACCTCCCACATACCCGGCAGCGGGTTCTCCACCCGCACCTCGCGCGTGCGCAGCAGCTCGTCCAGGAACTGCTCGTGGATCTCGGCGCTGATCCACACCGCCCCCAGCCGTGCGGTGATGTCCTCGACCCCGAGGGTCTCGGGCAGCACCTCGGTCAGCGCATCGACGTTGGTTTGGAACGCGGGATCGGCCGTGGCGCGTTCTCGTGCGGCGTCGAGCTTGGTGCGCACGTCGCCCGACAGGTACGCGGGCGCGTGGACGAGCTCATCGGTCTCGGGGTCGGTGAACACTAACCCGCCCAGCGCCGCACGAGCCTCGGACTCACCCATGCCGAGCATGTCCGCGATCAGGGGCAGGTCGATCCCACCGGTGCGGTCGAGGCTGACCGCGATCGCGTCGGCCGGGGTCTCCACCCCCTGGATCTCCGGACGGGGCGCGACCACCCTGCGGGTCATGATCGCCGCCGGGCTGGCAGTCTGGTCGGCGTCGTCGAACTGCTCCAACGCCAGCACCAGCGGCCCGAACGGGTCGCCCCGCAGCAGCCGGATCGGCGTCGGCACGATCCGGGCGAACGTGTCCTCCCCAGCATTGTTGACCCGGCCGGTGCGCCGCAGCGTGTACCGGTTCAACGGACCGTACTTCCCGACATACTTCTGATAACCGCGCTTCAGGTCGGCACGGGCGGCGTTGATCTCGTCGGTGTCATCGACCGTCGCCGCCTCCAACGCCAACAGCCGGGTCGCCGCGTCCCGCAACCCCAGCAGCGCACGCAGTTCGACCGCAGCGGACTTCGGAACAGCGAGCGGTTCGACCGCACCGGCCGCGACCACACCGAACCCGCTCCCCTCAGTACCAGTGCCGGTTCCGGTGCGGGTGGTGGTGATGATGATGCTGCCGTCCCACCGCTGCGGCGGCGACGGGACGAACGCCGCCCGCCGCGACTCCTGCACCGCCGACCGCGGGCTCATCGTCAGGCCGGTGCGGCGGGCGGTGAACGTCACCTGCTCGATCACGTCCCGCAGGTCGGCGGCGAGACGCTCCAGGTTCCCGGTGACCGTCAACGTCTGCGCACCGTGCATGCCCTGCCCGATACCCAGATCGCCGAGCACGCGTTCGGGGTGGTGGTCGAAGTAGGCGTTGATCTTGACCGCCTGCGCGTCGAGACGGATCGGGGTGACGGTCTCCCACAAGTCATCGGCCGGCGGGGTGCCGTCGTCGCGGCGGCGGAAGATCAACAGGTCGGTGACGACCTCGGTCCCGGCCGCGCGGCGGTGCGCACCGGTGGGGAGCCGGATCGCGCCGACCAGATCCGCCAGCGCGTTCATCTCCCGCCGGGCACCGGGGTTCTGCGCGTCCATCGTGTAGTGCGAGGTCAGCACCGCCACCAGCCCACCCGGCCGGGTCAGGCGCAGGGACTTGAGGATGAAGTGGTTGTGCATCGACTGCCGGGTCGCATTGTGCACCGGGTCATGCAGGGTGATGTTCCCGAACGGGACGTTCCCGATCGCGGCGTCGAAGTGCCCCTCCGGCAGCCGGGTGTTGGCGAACGACTCACCCCGCACGCTCGCGTGCCGATACAGGGCGCGGCTGATCGTCGCGGTGAGCGGGTCCAGTTCCACCCCCGTCATCTGTGCGCCCTCGGGGGCCAGGCCGATGAACGTGCCCAGCCCTGAGCCCGGTTCCAGCACCTGCCCGCCGGTGAACCCCAAACCGTGCAGCGCCTGCCACATCTGCCCGGCGATCAGCGGGTCGGTGTAGTGCGCGTTGATCGTGGTTCGCGCCGCCGCATCCCACTCCGCCTCGGAGAGCAGGGCGCGCAGCTCGGCCCGCTCGGACGCCGAGTCGCCTTTCGCGGTGTCGAAGACATCCGGGATCGCACCCCAGGACGACCACCGGGCCAGCACCTGCTGCTCCTCGGCGCTGGCCGGACGGCCTTCGACGGCCAGTGACCGCACGAGGTTGATGGCGGCGACGTTCGCCCGGTAGCGCGCCTTCGCACCCGACGGCGCGAGGACATCGCTGGATACCGGAACGAACCGCGGCCCCGCCGCCGCCGCAGGGTGATCGGGTTCTAGCGGACTTCGCGGAGGAACCGGATCGTCGCTGCCTCGGCCAGCATCTCGGCGTGGGCTTCCAGGTACTGCCGCGGAATCTCCGCCGCCAGCAGGTCCTCCAAGAACCCCACGGGCAGCGCCCACTCGGTCGCCTTGTCCTCCAGCTCCGCGGTCGAGAACACCGGGTACGGGGAGTCCTGAGCCCGTTCGGCCCACGCGATCAGGTTCTCGTCCGACGGGCGGGTCTGCTCCCACTCCTCGCGGGCCTGATCCAGCGGCAGGCTCGGGTCGTGGACCCAGGCGAGCTGGTTCATCACGACCTCCTCCGCGATCCTGCGCGCCGTCATCCTGCGCGCTACGTCCTTCACGTAAGTCTGCTCCGAAGAGCGTGTCATCTCCAGTAGCAGCGCCGGACTCGCCTCCAGTCTCGCCGCCAGGTCCGACACCTGTCCCGCGATCTCGGTCCCCAGGTCGGTGAAGAACGCCTCCCGATCCTCCAACGCCGCCACCCGCCCCGGGGCGTACCTCGTCCAGTGCTCCAGCGCTCGCGCCCCGTACTGGTTCATCCGTCTCACCTTCCCTCTCGTTCGGCGGCGGCGGCACCGCAGCCGCCTGGACCACGCCCGCCTGGACCCTGCCCGCCTCCACCGGGTCCGCCTCGACCGTGGCTGTGGCCGGCTCGACCGTGGTGGGCTCGGCCGTGGGCGGCTCTGCTGTGCCTATCTCGGTCGTGGTCAGGGTTGTGTCTGCGGTGTCCTCGTCCAGACCCCACAGGTCGAACTCGAGCTGGCCCGGCGGCGGTGTACGACGGCGACGTGCCATCACCACCACCCCCACATCAGCGGGGTCTCAGCCGAGCAGTTCGCGGTCGGGTCGGTGTCGTCGCCGGTTCTCATCGGGGTTCCTCTTGCAGCATCGCCTCGACCTCGCTCCGGTCGACGCGGAGCTGTGTCGCGTCCGGGCGGGAGGGCCAGGCGCGCAGGTCGGTCACGATCGGCGGTGCCGACCGCAGCAGGACCACGCCGGTCCCGAACGGCAGCGTCCTGATCCGGTCCGGTGGCAGGATCGGCACCCGCCGCACCGACCGCTGGTTGGAGCGCGACCCGTGGTCGCCGATGGTGGTCGAGTCGGTGTACTCGTCGCGCTCGCCGATCAGCGTGGACAGGTCCTGCAAGTCACGGCTATTGGACGCCCCGCCGAGGATGATCTTGACGATGGAGGCGTCCCAGATCGCTCCGGCCGCGTTCTCGTTCCACTTGTCCCGCGCCTGCGCGAGCGACTGGAGCACCGGCATCGTGGTGATCCCGGTGCCGCCGCCTTCGGCCATCAAAGTCGGCAACGACGGCAACGGGGCCAGGTTGCCGATCTCGTCAAGCGCCAACAGCAGCGGCGGATCAAGCCTCGCTCCGGGTGAACGGGCGGCGATCTTGCGGGCGGTCTCGATGAGATCTTCCACGAACGCTGCCACCAAGGCCGCGGAGGCTCCAGCTCCGGCGCCGGTGGCGAGCAGGTACAGCGTGCCGCGGCCGGTGATGAACCGTTCCGGGTCGAACCCCTCCCCGGGTCCCGGTGACACGGCGTCGAGAACCCGCGGGTCGGCCAGCGCCCCGAGGGCCAGCGACACGCCTTGCCAGATGGAGTCCCGGGTGCGGGGGTCAGCGTCGATCATCGCGCCCAGAGAGTCGGCCCACCCGGTCGCCGCCTGCGGGTGGGTGTTCAAGATCGCCACCGCGTCGGCGGCGGCCGTTGGGTCCAGGGTCCACCGGAACAACTCCGCCGGCCCTCTGCCGTCCAGCGCCGCGGCATGCAGCAGGGCTTGCAGCGCGGTGCGGGTCATCCCCTCCCAGAACCCACCCGACTCGACCCCACCGGCACTGAGTCCGGTGGCGGCGGCGAGGCCATTGGCGCGGATCATCGCGGTCAACGGGTCCTCACATCCCCGCACCGGTGACCAGCGCATCCCTGCCGGCACACCCTCGGCGAGATGCTGCGGGTCGAACACCGCCACCGGACGCCCGCCGCGCCCCCGTGCTTTCAAGGTGGCGGTGAGGTTGTCCGGCCGCGTCGACGTTGTGACGACGGCGCCGGGAGCGTCGAGGATCGCGTTGATCACCACGTGCAGGCCCTTGCCGGACCGTGGCGGGCCGATCAGCAGGATCGAGTCCTCCACGCTCGCCCACACCTGGCTGCCCTTCGACCGGCCCAGCAGATACCCCACGTCGGCAGCGGTCGGCTGATCGAGCGAGGGCCGCAACGTCCCGGCCCGGCGCAGGAGCGCCTTGCCCGACGCGGTGGTCTTGACCTCGTGGCCGGTGGCGGTCCCGGCGAGCCGGCGAGGATCGGCCTGGGTCGTGCGAGCGTGGCGGCGCAGCCGCACCCACACCCACCCGACCCCGGCACCCAGACCCCCCAGCAGGACGACCGTGACGATCCAGTACGCCACCGGGTTCAACCCCTCAGCGGACAGCGCGCCAGCAGGATCAGCGGGGTCGAACAGCACCCCGAGCCCCGAGGCGGGACCAGCGGTGGGTTGAGGTGTGCCGGTCAGGAATGCCGCGACCGAGCCGGAGCCACGCAGGATCAACGCGACACCGAACATGGCGACAAGGCCGATGAGGGCGGCGTTGGTCAACTCGTCGCCCATGCCCGTGCTCTGCCGCTGCTGGTTCATGGCAGCCCCGCGCTGGTGAGCCTGCGGATGATCGTGGTGCCGGAGATGCGCCCGTACAGCACCACCTCGCTCGTCTGACCGAGCTGAGAGGTTTCCAGGAGTGCGCGGGCGTGCCCGGTGCCGGTGGCGTCGGTGTGGGAGACGATCACCGCAACGGCCACGTCCTCACCGGGCACGAACCCCTCACCGGTCACCTCGACCAGCACCGGTGCCTGCCGGACGTGGGCGCGGCGACCGCGACGCGTCTGCGGCCCCGTCCCCTCGGATGCCTCAGGCGTCTCGCGAGGATCGGGTGTCTGGGGTGGTGCGGGTGTGCGGGCGCGGAGGATGTCGGTGAAGACGCTCCCGTCGCTTTCACGGACCTCGACCCGGACCGGGACGGTGCGGTCCTTGGTGATCGCGTCCAGCACGGTGCCGAAGTCCGCGCGTGTCCACGCCCCTGCGGGCGGCGGTGGGAACGGCTGACCGTCGACCGTCACATCGAGCACTCCGTTGCCAGTGTCGGTGGGGGTGTCGGTGACGGTGATGACGACATGCGGCAGTAGCACGGGAGGCGTCGCATCCGGCTCCTGAGCACCGTTGCGGCGCAGCGGGTTGCGGGCGGTCATGATGGCCCACCAGAGGCCCGGAGGCTGGTGTCGAAGAGGGAGTATTCAGCTGGATGTAGTTGATGTTGAGTAACGAAGCTCCTCGCCTTGATCCGCCACAGCCCCTGACCCACCCCGAGACTGGGGAGGAGTTTCTGCTCAGTGCCGGTCAGCCCGAGCGCGGTCGCGGTCGGGCCGAGCTGGTCGGACTCTTGGCGGTACACGATCCGCGTCTCGGCATTCGCCAACAGCGAATTGGCTAGTGATCGCATCGCGGAGCCTTGATCGCCCACGTTGTCCAGATCGGTGAGCTTGTGGAAGATCAGCATGTTCGCGATCCCGTAGTGCCGGGCCAGCCGCCAGTGCGCGTCCATCCGGCGCAGCAGCGCCGGGTGGGACATCAGCCGCCACGCCTCGTCGTAGATGACCCAGCGTTGCCCGCCGTTCGGGTCCAGCAGCGCGGACTCCATCCACGCCGACGAACAGGTCATCAGCACGCTGATGAGGGTCGAGTTCTCGGTGACCCGTGACAGGTCCAGTGAGATCATCGGCAGCGACGGATCGAACCGGACCGTCGACGGTCCGTCGAACAGGCCCGCCAGGTCCCCGGCGACCAGACGGCGCAGCGCGTGACCGACGAGGCGACCATCCTCAGCCAGCCGGTCATCAGCGTCGTGGGATGGCGTCAGGATGCGGTCCACGATCATCGGCAGGATCGGCACGGTGTTCTCCCGCACGACCTGGGTGAGGGCCAGGTCGATGGCGGTGTGCTCCAACGGCGTCAACCCGCGAGCCAGCACGGTCTCGGCCAGCGCCCCGATCAGGTCGCGGCGACGCGAGGAGACCGTGCTCACCCACTGCTCGTCGGACAGTCCTTGCGGGCGGTGGCCTTCGTCGAGCGGGTTCAGGCGGGTGTTCAGCCCGTGACCGAGGACGATCGCCCGCCCGCCGACCGCCTCGGCGACCGCGGTGTGCTCGCCTTTGGGGTCACCGGGCACATAGACGCGCCTTCCGAACGGCAGCGACCGGGTGTAGAGCGACTTGGCCAGCGAGGACTTGCCCGAGCCGACGATCCCGGCGAGGACGACGTTCGGTGCGGTGATCAGCCCCTTGCGGTACAGCACCCACGGGTCGTAGACGAACGACCCACCGGAGTAGAGGTCTTGACCGACGAACACCCCGTCGGAGCCCAGGCCCCCTTCGGCCAGGAACGGGTAGGCCCCCGCGAGCGTGGCGGAGGTGTCCTGATGCCGGGGTAGCCGCAGGCGGCCCGGTGTCCGCAACGCGGCAGGACCCGGTTCACCGGCGGCGGGCAGGTAGGTGGTGGCGCGGGCCTCGGCACGCTCGGCGTCGGCCTTTGCCCGTGCCGCGGTCTTCTCGGCCTGACGTTGTTCGGCCTGCAACCGGGCCGCGGCCCGTCGCCGCTGCTGGCGCAGCCGCCGCCGCTCGGCGGCCGGGGCGACCAGCACCGTGGTGTGCAGCCGCTCCCGCTCGCTGTCGTGGCCGCTCATCGGGACAGTCCCCGGGCCTGCTTCACCGCGGCCACCCCGGGGTAGCCGAACCAGGACGGATCCGGTTCCCGCCGAACCCCCGTCGAACGTCGAGAGGCACCGAGGTTGCTGACGGCCGAGCGCGCCGACACCGCACCGTGCTCGCCCAGGGCGTCCGGTGCGGGGATGCTGTGCGTGCGGAGCAGGCTGACATTCCCGGCGAAGTGGTTGTAGGTCAGGGCGTAGCCGCTCTGGTCGGTGACCAGGCGGTCCAGCGCGCTGGTCGGGGGTTCGTCGAAGACGTGCCCGTTCTCCAGCGCCGCCTGCGTGGTCTCCTCGCCGTAGTCGTAGCCCTTCAACTGCTCGATGGCCGCGTCGGTACCCTCGGCGTCGATGAGGTCCAGCACCTCGTCGGCCTCGGAGCCCTGCAGGAACACCACACTGACCCACCGCCGCACAGACGCCGTTGCGGGTTCCTGCTGGACGGGGTCGTGCTGGACGGTCTCGGGCTGGGTGGGTTCGGGGTGCCAGGCGATCCGCCCGGAGTGGCTGAACGCGGAACTGAGCCGGACTTCGGCCTGATCGAGCAGCACGCGAGACCGGTGCAGCTCGTCGGCCGCCGCGAGTGCCGCGTGGGTGCCGGCGAGGGGGTCGCCGTTGTCGTCGTGCGCTCGCCCGCGGTGGGTGAGGTGCGCGGCCGCGAGCTGGTCGAGGACCTGCTCCAGCGACCGGACCCCGGCCAGCAGGTCGCCGAACACCCGGTACGTCTGCGCGGGGTCATCGAAGCTACGGGTCGCGTGCGCCAGAGCGCGCAGGGCCTCGGAGGCTTCGTCGGCATCGGCGAGCGGGTCGTGGAACGTGGGCATCAGTCAGTCCTCCAGGAGACGAGCAAGCACCCCCGAACATCGGCGGGCTACCCGTCAGGTGCACCCGCCCACACACGACCCGCCCGCGCTCGGCTCGTCCTCGCACGGCGCGCGCGGCAAGCCCCGGACCGGGAAGCTCATGCGGTTCAGACGCGCTTGTGCACGCGGTTCAGATGTGGCGGCACAGTGGGAGGGCGGCGGCGGTGAACGCCGCGGCTTGCTGCCCGACCAGCGGGCGGGTCTCGCACGAGGCTTGGATCGCGGCCTGCTCGATCGCGGCGACGGCGGCGTCGAGTTCCTCGACGGTGGGTGCCGAGACACTGATGAGCCCGGTGTAGCGCAGCACCCCGTGACCGGCGGTGAGGTCGGCTTCCTGCTGGAGCACGTCGTGGTACTCGGCTGTCTGGCCCGCGTCTTCGATCTGCCCGATCTTGGCCCGCTGCGCTTGGTCGGAGATGTGCTCGACCTTCTTCTTGCGGATGTCACGTGCTGCCTGGTCCGATCGCATCGGGGTGCAGATCAGGGAGAAGCTGCGTTGGATGCCGGTGGACAGCAGCACCGGGGCGAGGAACCCCGGATACACCATGGATCTTGGCCATTCGCTGATCCACAGCACCGCGTGATGGGCGGAGTCGGTGCGCAGACGCCCCCAGGTCTCGGTGACCGCGACCGGTCCGGCGGTCGCCAGGTCCTGCCCGAGCTGGCCGTGGCGTTCCAAGCTGGCCGCAACCGCGGGGTCATAGGCGCCGCGCAGGATGACGGCGATCTGGCCGGGCGCGAGCCACCCGGAGGGGGCCAGGTCCGCTGAGCGCAGCGCCGCGACCAGGGTGCTCATCTCCTGGCGCAGCACGGCGGCGGCACCGCGGATGCCGCCGCCGGCGGTCCTGATCTGCCGGGCCGCGGCTTTCATGTCCAACGACAGGGACAGGGTGGTGGCGTGGCGTTCCCCGGCCGGCCCGGCCCGCTCGATCAGCTCCGCATAGGTGGTCGCAGCCCACGAGTCGTCGTGGGTGCCGTGGCTGGCCCACCACTCGGCCAGCCCGGTCCCGGAGTCCGCGAGGGTGCGCTCGAGGACCTGTAGGGTCGCGATCCGACCCGACCGGCACACCGTCGCCAGAACACGCCCCCAGGAGGTCACCCGCCGCTCCTGCTCACCGGGATCGAGGAGCACGAACGCGGGGTGGGCGACCTCGCACACCACGGTCAGGGTCTGCTGGTGGGGGTCGTGGATCATCCCCGCCTGAGTTTCGGGGTCGGTGTACTCCCGCAGCCGGGCCTGGTCGCCCGGCAAGGCGAGAGTTCCGACCGGTCGCGGGACCACGATCCGCCGCCGGTACAGCAGCTGTCCGCCGGTTGAACGCCACAGCCACCAGAGCGAGACCGGCAGCCACTCCACCATCGGTCGTCCCGCGACCGGGATCCATGTCAGCGCGGCAGTGACGACCCAGACCGGTGCGGTGTAGGCCAGCAGGATGCCACCCCCGGCATACAGCGCACCGACGACGGTCACGATCCCGATCGCCAGCGTGATGAGCTGAGCCAGGGACAGGCCGAGCAGGATGCCGCGGCGGGTCAGCCGGGAGAACTTGAAGGGGACCAACTCGGCCCCGCCCGATGAGCTGGTCTTAGTCGTGGACATCAGCACCTCACCCCTTGCCTGACGAGTCACGCGGGGCTGGCCGCGACGGCGGAACCGGCGGTGCCGGTCGTGACGACTGGGACGGCGGCGCTGCCTGGGACGGTGGTGCTGCCTGGGGTGGTGTCTTCGGGACCGGTGCCGAAGGCGGAGGCGCCTGCGCTGCGGGGGTGCCGCCTTGGGAGGTGTGGGCGGCGTCGGCTGCGGCCTCGCCCTGACCGCCGAGCGCCTGCCCCGCCTTGGGTCCGGCGGTCGCGGCGTCCTTGGCGACCTTCGCACCGACCACCACCGCCGCGGCCGGCCCCGCTGCTGCTGCCGCACCGCCTGTGCTCCCGGCCGCAGCCGCACCGCCACCGCCCGCGCCACCGGCGCTCGCGGATGCGGGTGCGGATGCGGTCGGCGGTGCCGGTGGCTTCCCGCCTCCACCGCCGCCTGCACTGGAACCGTTGTCGCCGTCGAGGACCTTCTTCGGTTCACCGCCGCCGTTGCCGCCCGGCTTGGAAGGGATGGGCAGGGGCCGGTTGAGGGCGTTCTTGGCGTCCTGTTCGGACCCGATCGCGTGATACATGTCGAACCCGACAAAGGAGATGAACTTGTAGGTCAGGTAGGGCGCGAACGCGGCCATCGCCATCAGCACGATCCCCGCGATGGGGTCGCTGATCGAAGCCAGATCACCGTCGATCGGCGCGGAGACTTGGGTGACCGCGACCAGGAACATGACGACCAGGACGAGCTTGGACACGATGAGCGCGATGACGAACATCGCCCACTTGCTGATCCATCCCTTCGTGGCGTCCCAGGATGAGCCGGAGAACGCCAGCGGGGCGAACACGATCGCCACCAGCAACAACGCCTTCCTCACGAGGAGGGAGAGCCAGACGATGGCCGCGGCGGCGATCGCGAGGCCGGCGAAGAAGATCGTGATGATCGCCCCGACACCGGGGGCGGCGATGTTGATCCCGACCAGCCCTGCGGCGAGCAGGGCGATCTTGTCGCCCATGGACTCGGTGGTCTCACCGGCGGCCTGGATGATCCCGATGCACAGCTGGTCGACGATCTCCAGCAGCAGCGCGGTCAGCGTGATCACTACGAACGACCCGAGCACCGATTTTGCGAGCCCCAATGCGGCACGGGACAAGGCGGTGGGGTCGCGGCGGATGAGGCCGGTGATCAGTTGCAGGCAGAAGAAGATCAGCATCACGAACACCGCGATGCCGAACAGCAGGTTGTAGACGCTCACGTACTCCGGCCGGGTGACATCGACGAGTGTGGTGGTGTCGAACACGGTCCAGACCGCTTCGAACAGCCACCCGGCGGCCTCACCCATCGCGGAGGCGAGCCAGTCGAACGGTGCCGACACCAAGCTGGCGGCGGCTTCACCGGCTGTGTCGCAGACGGTGGAGATGACAGGGACGTCGCAGACACCCATCGCAAGGACCTACTTCCTGGCTCGCTGGATGGGTGTTGTCAGACCTGTTGTCCGACGTTCCAGAAGAAGTTGATGAGGGTCACGGACGCGCCGCAGATCACTGCCGCGCCGCACGAGACGAGGACGCCGACCTTTCCTCGCCCGGCGAGATGGGGGTTGGAGGAGTTGGCGCCGAAGCCCCACACGATCGCGCTGATGATCAGCGCCAGAACGCTGAGGATCAGGCCGACGGTCATGACCGCGCCGACGATGGTGCGCAGTTGCGCGATGCCGGGCAGGCCGTCGGAGTTGGGGTCGATGTTGATGTCCATCGGCACCAGTGCCGGCAGTGAGAGAACAGAGGCAACGAGATCGAACACGGGACGGCTCCTGACAAACGGCCCCACCCGCAGCAGGGGTGGAGAGGCGAATAGTGGTTCGCCCCTCAGGTGCACCCGTCACCCCCGGCTTTGCCCCGCGAGAAAGGGAGGCGCACGCCGGAGGGACGCGCGCCAGGGAGCAGGAGCAGCGCACCGCTACATCAGGCGGGACGGGTCAGAGTTGTCGGCCGAGGTCGACGAGCCAGTTCAGCCATGCCACGCCGCCACCGGCTAGCACGGCTGCCCCGAGGGCGACCAGCACGCCGGTGCGGGCCTTTCCTGCGGCGGCGTGGTTGCCGTTCGCGGACGCGATCGCCCAGATGATCGCCGAGACGATCACCATCAGCACCGCGACGATCAGCACGAACGTCAGCAGCGCCCCCACGACCTGGCGCAGGTCGCCGATCCCGCCGAGGCCGTCGAAGTCGGGGAACACGTCCATCACGCACCCCCGGAGGCCACGGTCACGTGCAGATGGTCGTAGTGACCACCAGTGACGGCGCCGGGGTCGTGCATGCCGCCGCCGTTGTAAGGACGCCAACCTTCGTCGTCGCGGGCGCGTGACCAGATGCGTCCCTGCCAGATCAGGTACTCCACCCCGAGGGTTTCGGCGTGGGTCTTCATCCAGTTCGTCAGGGCCCATCCGGCCTCGAGTTGCGCCGGGGTCGGGTACTGGCCGATGGCGTTGCCGAACGTGATGTCGCAGGCCCGGCCGAGCGGATGCTCTGAGACGGTGCCGGGCCGCGGTGACCAGCACGCCCAGGAGGTGTCGGGGAACGCGGCGGTGGCCTGCTGGTAGAGGTGCAGTGTGCGGGCGGTGATCTGCCCGTTCGAGGTGGGGTCGTCCACGAGCCGGTCCGGGTCGCCGTCGACCGGGGACGGCACGGCACCGGGACCGGTCGCGGCGGGGCCGCAGCCGCCCGTGCCGGTGTCGGGGGTGGGCAGGTTCGCCGCGCCGTGGGAGTTCAGCCACGGTTCGGGGTCGATCGCTGCGGCGTGGGTGCCGCCGGGACGGACCTCGAAGTGCAGGTGCGCGCCGGTGGAGTTGCCCGAGGAGCCGACGTCACCGATGTGTTGCCCGGCGCTCACCCGGTCACCGACTGCGACGTGGATACCGGAGTCCCACATGTGCGCATACCCGGTGGCGACCGCCTGGCCGCCGATGGTGTGCTCGATGACGATCAGGTTCCCGTAGCCGCCCGAAGCCCCGGCGACGGTGACCACACCATCGGCGACGGCGAGGATCGCGGTGCCGTCCGGTGCGGCGAAGTCGACACCGGTGTGCAGCTTGTGCTCACCGGTGATCGGGTGAACCCGCATCCCGAACCCGCTGGTGCGCACCCAGGTGCCTTCGGGTAGCGGGAACACCACGCGTGAGGACTCCGGCAGCGTCCCCGCCGGGCCGCCCGACCCGGCCGCGGGCTGGGTGAGGGTGGTCAGGATGGTCTCGGCGACCGGTGCGTAGTTGCGGTACCGGTCGGGGTAGGCGGAGACCTCGACGGCTTGGGCGGCCTCACCGGGGTCCATGTCCTGCCAGCCCGGTATGTCCAACAGGCCCCGCGGCGAGGGGTAGTTGGGGCCGGACGAGCCACCGAAGAACGCCTTGGCCTGATAGGTGGGGTCCATCAGTTCGGCGACCGACCCCCACCCGGCGGCGGGGCGCATCTGGAACAACCCGAGACTGTCGTGGTCGGAGCCGTTGCCGTCGTTCGGGTAGGACCCGGATTCGGGGTAGGCGCCAGTGTTGGCGAGTTGGCGCAGGGTGGACTCGGTGAGCGCGGCCATCAGCGCGATCTGGATGCCGGGACGGCCCACTCCGTCGATGCCGTTGCCAACGGTGATGATCGTCGCGGCGTGTGTGAGCTGTTTCCGGTTCAGCGTGAACCGGGTGCCGTCCGCGGTGGTCACGGTCAAGGAGTCGGGGATGTTCCCGACCAGGAGTCCACCGCCGCCGAGGGTGGTGCAGGCGGCGTGCGCGGCCGGGTTCATCAGCACCCCGATCGAGACCAGCACCAGCATCGGTGCCAGGAGCACCGCCGCGAGTGCCGCGAGGCCGAGTTTCTTGAGCACGACAACACCCCGCCGGCCGTTATCGCAGCAGGTTGTCGAGCTGCGACAACCTCAGCAGGTGGCAGGTGTCGTACGTGGGCGCGCAGACGATGAACACGGTGAACGCCACGGGGTGCGCGCTGGTGACTTCTTCGTCGTTCCACACGCCGGTGCGGTGGCGGGTGCCTTCGATCGTGTACGCGGTCGTGCCGGGTGCGAGCTGCCCCGGCTGGGCTTGCTCCACCGCGTCCCCCCACGCGTCGGGGACGAAGGCCTCGTCGATGGTCAGGTGCTGGGTGGTGGCGTACTGCCGTAGGTCGATCCACGCCTCACGGGTGGGCAGGTAGGCGGCGACATCGGCGGCGAGCCCGGCCTGCTCCTCGCCGGATGGGTCGCCGACCGAGAGGATCACCGAGGTGTAGTCCAGCGGCATGAACCCCGACGCGGTGTCCCACGCGAACAGGGCCTCGGCGAGGTTGCGGGCGAAGGTCTCCGGATCAGCCGACGCAGCCACTGCCGGCAGACGCGGCGAACCCGCCGGGCCGTGGGGTGGGGTCGCGACCGGTCCCGGCCGACCGCCACCACCGTCGGTACTGGTGTCGCTGGTGTCGTTGGTGGTGCGGGGGCCGGCGAGGAGACCGTAGACGCCGATCCCGGCCACCACGGCGACCGCCAGCAGTCCGGCGATCAGCGCGATCAGGCGCTGACGGGAACGGGCATCAGATGACGTGAGCGGGGTCTTCATACCCTGCAGGTGCACCGCCGTCCCCGACGAACCGGCATCGGAGCAGCCACCAGAGGTCTGAGGTGCGGTTCGAGGGGTTAGAGGGCGCGCAGGTGCGGGCGAGCGGTCGTCCCCGGCGCGGGCTCGACAGCCTCGACGCTCTCGTCCTGTGTTGCACTCAGCTCAACCGTGCTGTTGCCGTTGCCGGTGTGGAGGTTGCGGGCTTCTCGCAGCCGGACGGCGAATCGGCTGGTGCCTTCGGCGGTGTCCAGGAAACCGGTGGTCTGCTCGTCGGTGAGTTCGACGGCGAGGTGGTCGGGGTCGTAGTGGGTCCACCAGTCGGCCAGCTCGCCCCAGGTCTGCACGAACGCCCGCACCGGGTACTGCGTGGGAGTCCGGTCTGCGGACGGGACGGGCCGCGGACCCGTCCGCTTCTTCTTCGTGGCGGTGGCGCGGGCGACCGCCTCGTCGGCCAGCGCGTGCAACTCGGCCTCCCGATCCGGGTGCGTACCGGTCGCGCTGTGGCGGATGGTCTCGTAGATCGGGTGGACCGCGGCACCGGCTTCGATCCGCTCCAGCCCGGCCAGCGCCTCGGCCCGTACCGTTTCGGGTTGGGCGGGGTCGGCGGCGAGCCGCTCGAGGTGGCCGATCTTCTCCAGCGTCGTGTACGAGGCGCGTCCGGTGACCAGTCGGGATGCCTGCTCGCGGGTGTCGCCCACGGGTGCGTCCAACGGGGTCGTCAAATCGGCGACCCCGTTCCACCGGGGCTGGTGTTCGCTGCTGAACCGGGTCGCGGCCTCGTGACGCGCGGCATCCTCGGCCATCACCTGCTTCACCTCCCTATACAAGGCGGCGGCCTCACGCTTGGTCAGCGACTTGTGGAACCGGTTGTCGTCCTGCTCGGCCAGGAGCTGCCCGAGCCGGTCGGACAGGCCGGAGCGGACCCACACGTTGACCTTCTTCCACCCGAGCCGCTTGATCGCGGCCAGCCGCCGCGCCCCGCAGACCAGCACCCCGTCCGGGGTGATCGTGATCGGCTGCAACAGCCCGTCGCGCTCGATCACCGAGGCGAGTTCGTCGATGTCGCCCAGCTCGGTGCGGTGGCGCCGCCCGACCCGGATCGAGTCGACCACCCACTCCAGCTCGATGTGTCCCGGATCGAAACTCACCGCGACCCACCTCCTCCGGTGCGACGGCGGGGTGCGGCCAGGGAGAGACTGAGCACGAGGTCGTCATCGCGCAGCAGCAGCTCCAGGGTCTCGCCGTGCAGCCGCCGCAGCAGCACACCCCGCCCGGTGGTGGTGGCGGCGTAGGCGGGGTGCGGGTTGCCCAGCAGCGCCCGCAGCAGAGCGGTCCACGCCGGACCGGGCAGGTCGAGCAGGGCACGGGCATGACGGTCGCGCCGCAGCGCTTCATACGCCGACTGGCGGGTCCCGGTCTTGGTCAGTGCCCCGCACACATGCGCCACGGCTGCCCGCGCGGTCTCGGCAGGCCACCCCAGCAGGCACAACAGTGCGATCGCGTCCTCGGCCGCGCCACCGGCGGACATGCAGGCGCTGTCCGATCCGCGACCACCACCGTTGCCGTCGTTTCCGCCCGTCGCCGCATCGGTGTCGAGGCCGTCGTAGTGGTCGGTGGTGTGGAACGCCGGGTGGAACTCGGTCAGCGGTGTCTCCCGATCGGA
This sequence comes from Brachybacterium sp., assembly GCF_052095815.1. Classification (NCBI taxonomy): domain Bacteria; kingdom Bacillati; phylum Actinomycetota; class Actinomycetes; order Micrococcales; family Dermabacteraceae; genus Brachybacterium; species Brachybacterium sp. Next base: position 20,807 of record NZ_JBQDLF010000045.1, read on the forward strand.
GAATCGTTCGGGGTCGTGGAACGCCGAGACGTGCGGGCGGCGGGCCTGATGGACCGAGCAGAGCAGCCCTTGGGCGCGTTCTTCGAAGATGCAGGTGATCCGCACCGCGTGAGTCAGCGTCGCCCACGGGTCATCGGCTTCACGGGTGGAACGGTACTGCATCGCCTCGAACGCGGCCGTGACCGCTTCCCACGGATCCAGGCCGTGCTTGCGCGCCAGCGGCGCGTACTTCTCCGCGGCGTAGGCCATCAGCTCGCGCACTGTGGGGTCGCGCTGCCACGCGCCCGGTCCCGTCGCGTGGAGCCGGTGCAGCAGAGCACGCAGCCCCTCGCTGGTGGTGTAGTCCTCCGCGCCGTCGTTCGCGCTGGTGGTGTTGGTTGTGCTGGTCATGGTCGGGGCACCTCCTGATAGGCAGGTGCGCACCGGCTCCCCACAACAGGGCATGCACCGCAAGAACTACGGGGATGGGGATAGATGGGGTGTGGGGCGCTGGACATGACTGATCACCGTCAGCTCTTCCCGACCCCGGGACGCCGCGGGCCGGACTGCGCGGTCTGGCTGCGCCCGAACGCCGACAGCGGCGGCAACTGCCGCACCCGGTCACCCGCCCGGTCGCCAACCCGGTGCAGCCGTGCCGCGACGGGCCGGCGGGCGCGGCGGGCCAGTTCGGCCTGGAAGTCGATACCCCGGCCCGCGAGGAGTGCGCTGTGGCGGGCCATCAGGTCGGTGGGCCGCACCCATTCGACGCCGCGCACGCGCGCGGCCCGCAACTCCGGTTCCTGATTGCCGTCGCGGGCGACTTGTGCGGCGCGGATCGCCTCCGGCGTCCGCGTTGCCACGTCCGGCCTCGACGGTTCGGGTCCCGTCTCGCGCTCCAGCTCCTGCTCGCTCTCTGGGTGCGGTTCCGGTCGGCCGATGGCTGGTTCGACCTGATGGTGGTGCGGTCGAGTCGCGTGGTCGTCCGGTGGGGCCGGGTCGTGTTCGGTGTCCATCAGCTCGCCTCCTCAGCGTCGCCGACGCCACGGGCAACGTCAGGACCGATGACGTCGCCCGGAGGGTCGGGCATGGTGGTGTCGGGATTGGTGATGTCGAGACGGTGCGCGCCGGTGAACCAGCGGCCGACGGTGGAGGCATGGACGCCGAGCTCGCGGGCGATGCGCTTGTTCGACCAGCCCGCCTCCCGCAGCTCCCACCCCCGCGCCCGCCGATCCCCAGCCGTTGCGACAGCCGCAACTGTTGCTATCGGTGTTGGTTCCTCGTTCGGGTCATTCCCGCTGGAACCTGGTGCGTCAGGAAGCGACACTGGTGTAGGGGCGGGGGTGGTTCGGGTGAGGATGACGGTCAGGTGGGTGATCGCCAGCAGCACGACCGGCGGGACCGCCGCCACGCTCGCAGCCAGCACGCCGGGCACATCGGCGTCTGCGGCGACGACGGCGTGCAGGGCGTTCGCGGTCACCGACACCAGCGCCCCGCCGATCAGCAGCGCCCACGGGTACCACGCCGACCTCTGGCCGGCCAGCGCGACGACCGCGACCGTGGCGACGACGATGATGCCGTCCACGATCAGCGGCCACGCCCACGCCTGGCCCGCGCCGATCCCGGACCGGGCAGCCAGGTCAGCCAGCGAGGTGAAACTGAGCCAGAAGGCCCCGGCAGCGATGAACACCGTCCCCGACACTGCCGTCACTACCGCCCACCGGCGACCCGTCCGTGTGGTCATCACAGCCCCCGCGTCCTCGCCGCCGCCCCGGTGCCGTCCCGGCCGAACCACCCGTCCACCGCCAACGGCTTCCCGCCGTGCACCGACGACGACCGCTCCCGTTGCTGCGTGTCCGGGCGCGCGGTGCGGTACGCGGAACGCACTGTCGCGGTGATCTCACGCGGCCCGAAGTCCGCCTTCGCCGCGGCCAACACCGCATCGAGAGTGTCGGTGAACGGGACGCCGCCCTCAGCGAGGCGGCAAGCCGCCCAGAACAACTTGAGGTTGCGATCCGTGTCCTGCCTGTCCAGCCACCGCGCCAACCGGTCCGCATCCGCCCGCCCCACCGGACCCGTCGTTCGCGTGCGCGATGTCGGATGCGCTGTGGGGCGGGGGTCGAGGAAGTCCCGCAACCGCTGCGCATCCAGCGGCGTCGCGGGACCGCTGCTGACCGTCTCCACCCGGTAGGCAACCGTGGTGCCGTCTATCCGGCGCAGCGAGGGCGGGACGATGATGTAGCCGCCGTCACCACGGAAGTCGACCCCGGCGCGCCCGGCCTGCCACGACCGCTGCTCACCGTCCGGGCAGGCGGGAAAGTAGACGTGGCGTCCACCGGTGGGGGTACGCACCACCGCCAACGGGGTGCCGAGCAGCCCGGCGCGGGCCGCGCGACGGTAGGAGCCGTGCCCGTCGGTGCCGTGCACATCCACATCGACCACGACCACCCCCAATGCGCGGCCGGTCGGCACCCCTATGTTCGCCATCGGCCAGTGCCGCCACCACGCCATCACTTGCTGCGGGTCAGTGCTCGCGGCATGGAACCCCCGCTCGGTGAGGGGACGCTTGGCCCCCGGCGCGCAGGGGAACACCGGCACCCCGACGCTCGCGAAATGACCGGCCGCCGCAGAGACCGACCACCGATCCGTCATCCCGGCCAGGACACCAGCCAAGGCGTCCTGGCCAGGCAGCACGGCGCCGCGCATCGAACGCCCACTGGCCATGATCGACTGAACACCTGGCTCCACGAAGCGGTGCGTCGCGTCCAGAGCTGCCAGACTGTCCTGCGGTGTCGCCATCTCCCGTGTCCTCCTCCCGACCCTGCCGCTGCTACACCCAGGTGCAGCGGTGGTGCACCTGTGAGGTGCGCCGGGAGGATCAGGACGCGAGACGGATCGAACTGACGAGGCGACCGTGAGGCTCCGCGATGAACCCGACGAGTCCCATCCGGATTAGCAGCCGCCACCAGCCCAATACCAGCGATCCGGTCGGGAACGACGTCGCCGACGCCGAGGATGCGTCTTTCAACGCCTCCGGCACCTCGGACGACGTGCGGCGGGGAGACGTGCGGTGGGGTTAGACGGCGCGTAGGCAGTGGCGGTTGGGGCAGAGCATGCAGGGCGCTTCGCCGATGCAGCCGGGTGCGGGTTGTCGACGGAACTGTGTCGGGGATACTCCGAAGCGTCGGCGAAACCAGGCCGCGGCGACGCGCCGGTCGGCCCATCCGACCGTCCGGGCCGCGGCGTCCACGGACAGGGTTGTCTCCTCGATCAGGCGGGCGAACTCGGTGGTGCGTACCTCGGTCAGCCACCGCATCGGCGCGGCCCCGAACTCGGTCGTGAAACGACGCGTCAGCTGTGACTTCGACAACGCCACCGCGGCCGCGACTTCCTCGAGTCGCCACGACCGGGCGAGGTCCTCACGCATCAGCGTGGCCGCCTGGAGCGCCTCGGAGGTCACCGGGACGACGGTGAGCCGACCCACCACGCCGTTGGCGGCAGGGCGGGAGGCCGCGGTGGCGGGGTTGATGACGAGTGCGGGCAGGGCGAGTTCGACCGTCTGGGCGAACAGCGCCATCAGCCTCGCGGCCGCGTCCGGCCCGGTGTCGTGGGAGATGGTGCTCATCTTCCGCAGCACCGGCTCGGAACGGGCGAACAGGGCCGTGCCGAGGTGGAAGAACAACGGGCGGCCATCCCACTCGGCTGGGTGCAGGCCGGGGAGCACCCGGTCGGGGCCAGGCAACGCCCACAACATGTGCGAACGCAGGAACTCCTGGTCCAGGTAGATCGTCCAGGTCCGAACCCGCGGCGAGGGGACCGCTTGCGCCCACACGCCACCGCCGAGCACCATCGCGTCCCCGGCCCGCAGGGTCCGCTCACCCTCGACCGTGCGGATTCTCGACGACCCGGCCATGACGTGCACGACCTTCGCATGCGTGAACGCCACCGGACCCACCGGACGCGTCCGCACCGACTCGATCACCGCCAACGGACCCACCAACGGCGCCAACTCCACCAACCGGTGGCCACTCGGCATCGAGTCACCGGCATCGTCCCCGGCCCCGGCTTCGTCGCCGTCGCCGGACGGAGGTTCCAGCATGTTCGGGGGCGAGTCGAGTTCCCCGGCACGCGATCGCAGCGGCCGGGAATCGTGCGCTCGGGTCATTCCGGCCCGTCTGCCTTACCGAGGCTCTGCCCCTCCCGCCACGCCGCCCACAACCCGGCATACACGCCGTCGGAGGCGACCAGCTCGGCATGTGTCCCGGTCTCGATGATCCGGCCGTGATCCATCACGACAATCCGGTCACAGACGGCGGCCTGGGAGAGCCGGTGCGCGATCACCAACCCCGTCCGCCCCGCCAGCGCAGCCTCCGCGGCACGATCCAGCAGCCCGGAGTCGGTGGAGCCGGCCTCGGCCGTGGCCTCGTCCAGGATCGCCAACTCCGGGTCAGCGAGCACCAGCCGGGCCAAGGCCACCTGCTGCGTCTGCGCCGCGGTCAGCTCCCAACTTGCAGCGCCCACCACCGTGTCCAGACCCTCGGGCAGCAAGTCGAGCAAGCCCGTTGCACCGATGGTCTCGAACGCGGCACGGACCTCCCGATCGGTGGCGTCGGGGCGGGCGAGGGTCAGGTTCTCCCGCAGCGTCCCAGCGAACACGTGCACTTCCTGGGTGATCACCGCGGTACGCGCCGGCCGGGCCACCGATCCGTGCTGGGGGTGGTGGATGCCCGCGATCACCGCGGCGAGGGTGCTCTTTCCGGCCCCAGAGGGGCCGACTACGGCGACCAGTTGACCTGCTCCGATGGTCAGGGTGATCTGATCGAGCGCGAGCTGGTCGGCGTTATCGTAGATGTGGGAGACGTGGTGCAGCTGGACGGTTCCCGGCTGGACGCGTTGATGCGGTTGAGGAATGCGGCCAGGCTCGGGCATTGAGATCACGCCGACGATACGGCCAAGCGAGGTGAATGCGGATTGCAGCACGTCGATGATGAACAGTAGTTCGTTGATGGGGCCGAACAGTCGGAGGAAGAACAACATGGCCGTTGTGGCGGTACCGACAGTGGATTGTCCGGAGCTGATCAGCAGGTAGCCGGTCGTGAGGATCGCGCTCATGCCGATGAACTCGGCCAGATTGAGCCGTCCGAAAAACATGTTCTGCACGGTGCGAGCACGCAGACTGTGCTGAACCACAGTCCAGGACGCGTCCATGACCACGTTGTGTCGGCGCTCGGTGAGTCCGAAGCCGAGCACGGTATCGCGACCTCGCAGAGACTCCAAGATGTGCTGGGCACGGACACCCATCGCGGCGCGTTGAGCGCGATAGATGCGTGGAGCAGTGGACCGATACCAGCGCACCGTGAACAGATAGATCGGAAGCGTGACGGTCATGGTGATGCCGTAGCGCCAGTCCAGTGCCGTCATCCCGGCGAGGGTGACGATAACGCTGAAGCCCGACGCGGTGAGCGCAGGAATCACGTGCGGCGCGGCGTCGGCGACCTGGGCGACGTCATCGCTGGCACGTGCAATGAGATCGCCCGTGCCAGCCCGCTCTACGACGCCTTGTGGAATGTCCATCGACTGTGCGACAAGTCGTTCTCGGAGGTCGGCAAGGATCGTCTGGTATGCGCGCATGGCGAGCACGACGGTGAGCGCGGAGCCGAGGGCACCGACTCCGGCAGCGGCAACCATGATCGCGGTCGTCGAGACCACCGCGCCAGTGTCGGCAGAGCCTTCGTCGATGAGGTTCACGAGATAGCCGAGCGCCGTGGGGAAGACCAGACCAAGAGTGGCTGAGAGCAGCCCAACAATGACGGCGGCGCCGAGCATCAGACGTGTCCCGCGGCTCGATCGACGCAGCTCTGTCCATGTCTGGCGGGTGCTCGCCAGCGGCAGCGACACTGCACTCATCGTGCGCCTGCGCTGTGACGTTCAACAACCCAGTCCGTTACTCGATCACACGCGCCGAGAAGGGCAGGAGAGGCAGTGATGATGAGTGTGGAGCGGCCGCGCCGAAAACGACGGAGACGGTCGGCGATTACTGCTTCGGTGACGGAATCCACCGCGGTGGTGGGATCGTGCAACACGAGAACTGGAGCGTCGGCGGTCAAGGCACGCGCCAGGGCAACACGCTGCCGTTGCCCACCCGAGAGCCGGTTCCCGTTCTCACCGACATGGCTGTCCCATCCGTCTCGCGTCGCGGTGACAAAGTCATCGCAGACGGCAGCGGAGGCCGCCGCCGCTTTCAGCTCAGATCTCGCACCTGGAATGTCGAGGTTCTCGGCAATCGTGCCCGTGAACAGCGTTGTCACATGCGGTGCCACAGTGATGCGCGACCGATACTGGGATCTGTCGAGGCTCTCAGCGGCGACGCCGTCGACGGATACTCGAACATCATCGTTCGTCCGTGGGGCGAGTAGCGCCGTCGCAATACGCAAGGCTGTGCGGTCGTCGGTACGGATACCGACGAGTTCGCCTGGTTCGATCCGAATGCTCCGCTGCCCGTCGATGACCAGTTCAATGGTTGGTGTTGCGGCCAGTGGCTCGACGGAGGCTCCGGCGTGCTCGTTCCGCGACTGAGCGGAGTCGGCAAGGACGCTTACGATTCGGGCGCTGGATGCGATCGCAGTTGCCCACCATGTGACCGCGTTCGATGTCAACGAGAACAGCGGCGGCAGGAGCACCTGGGCGAGGCCGACGACGGTGATCAGCTCACCTACCGTGATGCGACCTTCCACGGCGAACCATGCCGCGAGACCGCCGATGATCGCGACGAAGGCACCGCTGATCGTGCCGCTGGAGGCGAGATACCTGCCCAAAGCGCCGGTGCTGCGGTGCGCGCCGGTGAGTGCTGCGCGGCTGGCTACGCGGTACCGGTGGATCGCCTCGTTTTCGGCGCCGATCCCTTTGATGACGCGATACCCGGCGACGAGGTCTGCCGCCTTGGCGACGGCCCCGGCGAGCAGGGTCTGGAACTGCTGTCTGCGGCGAGCAAACGGCCGGCTGAGAGCTCCCGTCCCGATGACGACCAATGGTGCTCCGACGAGGACGGTCAGTCCTAGCGGCGGGTGGATCATGAAGAGCGTCGCAGCGATGAAGCCGATGCCTGCGATATCGCCGATCGGGAACACTCCGATCGTCACGGCCGAGGACGCACTGGCGACATCGTTGGTCGCCGTCGACAGGATGTCGCCATCCGCGTGCTGCGCCCTCCGGTGCGAGGGATGCAGGACCGCGGTCGACAGTGCTGCGCGCAGTCGATGCTGGGTCAGTTGCACGGCGCGCATGGTGAGTTGTGCGGCGAACCGGAACCCGAGTGACAAGATAAGGAAGTCCAGGCCGAGCACGAGCACCCAAAGCAGGAACTGCTCGAGGTCTCCTGTCGCGAGAGCACGGTCGATTGCTAACCCCACGATCACGGGGACGAACGCTTCCCCAACTTGGTGGACCACCGCCAGGGCGGCAGCAGGGAACGTCAGATGTGGGGTCGAGAAGATGATGCGCAGCGTCAGTCTGCGAGCAGTCTGAGTCTCGTCGATCACGAATGGCGCAATCGTGGGCACCGCGGGTGACGCGTGGCCGAGGACGGGAAGCCACCGTGTCAGTAGGCCCCGCCCCAGCCGGGCCGGGTCGGTGTCGCTGCGGGCTGTCATGACGTGCCCGTGCTTCGTTCCCTGCCTCGCTGGCGTCCCAGCGGTATGACTGAGGGAGTGCCTGCTACGGGGTCGGGCACGACGATGCAGCGCAGCCCGAAGACCTCTTCGACGAGGTCGGCCGTGACGATCTCACCCGGTGCGCCTTCGGCGACGACTTGCCCGTCGCGCATCGCGATCAGATGGGTGGCGTACCGGGCTGCATGGTTCAGGTCATGCAGAACTGCAACGAGGGTGCGTCCCTGCTCGTGGAGGTCGGTGAACAACTCCAACAACTCGATCTGGTGAGTGATGTCGAGGAACGTCGTCGGCTCGTCCAGTAGCAGGATGCCGGTCTCTTGCGCGAGTGCCATCGCAACCCACACCCGCTGCCGCTGCCCTCCGGATAGCTCGTCGACCAGACGGGCGGACAAGTCGGTCACCGCGGTTGCGGCCATGGCCCCGGCGACGGCGCGTTCGTCGTCCGGGGTCCATTGCCGGATCAGCTTCTGATGCGGGTACCGGCCTCGCGCGACGAGGTCTGCCACGGTGATTCCGTCGGGGGCGATGGAGGTCTGTGGCAGGAGCCCGATACGGCGCGCGACTTCTTTGGCCTTGTACGCGTGGATGTCCGTGCCGTCGAGGATCACTTCTCCTGAGCTGGGCCTTAAGAGGCGAGACAGTCCGCGTAGGAGAGTGGATTTGCCGCACGCGTTCGGGCCTACGATCACAGTGAATGACCGGTCCGGGACAGAGACCGACAGGTGATCGCTGATGATCCGCTTGTCGTATCCGATCGTTGCATCCTCGACACGCAATCGTGGTACGGCATCAAGGGTCGATGTCGTGGGTATGTCCGCGGGGAGCAGCGTGGCTGTGGTGACCTTGGCGGCGGTAGAAGTCATCGATCCTGTCCTTTCGGGGTGCTGTTGTCAGGCACGTCGGCGCACCTCGTGGATGATCAGCCACACCAGATACCCGCCGCCGACGACCACGGTGACAACCCCTACCGGCAGTGGTGCAGGCAGCAGATGTTGAGCGACCACGTCAGCGGCGGCGAGCAGAACCGCGCCAGTGAACGCGGCCGGGGCGACCAGGACGCCGGGAGTTCGTGTGAGGCGTCGGGCGATCTGCGGGGCGGCCAGGGCGATGAAGACGATTGGCCCGGCGGCTGCGGTCACGGACGCGGTGAGGGCGACGCCGATGACCATGACGGCCAGGCGCACCGGTTCGGCGCGGATGCCAGTGGCCTTGGCGGCGTCGTCGCCGAGTTCCAGTTGTCGCAGGCCGGCGGCGAGCGTTGCCATCGCTCCCAGGAGCAGCAGGATCATGCCGCTGCCGTAGAGGGTCTGCTCCCATGTGGTGCCGTTCAGCGAACCGGCACCCCATGCCGCGGCGGACATGGCCACCTCGAGGTCGGCGGTGAGCATGAGCCAGGTGTTGAAAGAGGTGAGGACCGCCGAGACCGCGATGCCGACGATGATGAGCCGGAACCCTTGTACGCCACGTCGCCAGGCCAGCAGATACACCAGCGCCGCCGTTGCGACACCGCCCAACAATGCCCCTCCGGCGAGTTGCAAGTAGCTGCCGTGGATGAGGATGATCACGATCAGCGCACCAGCGTAGGAGCCAGCAGAGAAGCCGATGATGTCGGGCGAGGCGAGAGGGTTTCGGGTGAGCGACTGGAAGACTGCCCCCGATGCGCCGAGCGCCGCCCCGAACACCACCGCGGCCACCGCTCGCGGGAGCCGCCATTCGACCACGACTGTGCGGGCGAACCCGGCGTCCGGGGCACCGATCAACGCTGCCCACACCCGGTCGAGCGTGAGCGGGTAGTCACCCAGGGTCAATGCCCATGTGGTGACGGCGAGGGCAAGGACAGCGAGTACCGCGCACACGACGATCGTTCGCACCGGCCAACGCAGGGCGAAACCGCCCCGACGAATCACGACCGTGCGATGCCCGAAATCGACTCGCGCCGCCGTATCGCCGCTCTCCGGGGCCTCTCGGGTTTGTCGAACGGCCGGATCGCTGCGGGGAGCGTGGGCGTTTGGCGGGTTCACAGTCCGCTCGCCTTCTTGCGGCGGACCAGGAAGATCAGGACGGGAGCGCCGACAAAGGCCGTGACGATCCCGACGGGGAACTCGCCGGGGCGGATGACGACACGTCCGAGGATGTCCGCCGCGAGCACCAGGGTGGGGGCGAGCACCAACGTGTACGCAAGGATCCATCGTTGATCTGGGCCGACAATCCACCTGGCGATGTGGGGCACCATCAGCCCGACAAACCCGATTGGCCCCGCGACGGCGGTCGCCCCACCTGCCAGCAGGGTGACCGCGACGATGACGAGCACCCGAGTGCGCGTGACGTTCGCGCCCAGCGAACGAGCAAGATCGTCGCCCAGCGCGATCGCGTTCAACGCTCCTGCCGCAACAATTGCGAGCAGGAGACCGACGATCAAGAACGGCAGCACCGGCAGCAGCACGTCCCAGTCTCGACTCACGATGCTGCCGGCGTTCCAGTTGCGCATCTGGTTGAAGGTCTGCGAGTCCAGCAGCACCATCGCGGTGACGATTCCTGAGAGCACGGCACCGAGCGCGACCCCTGCAAGCGTCAACTGCACCGGGTCCGCGCCGCCGCGCCCGGCCGACCCGATCACATACACAGCGACGGTCACGACCAGGGCACCGGCGAACGCGAACCACACGTACCCGCTGATTGAAGACACGCCGAACACGGCGACGCCGAGCGCGACGAAGAACGCAGCTCCAGCGTTAACCCCGAGAATGCCTGGATCAGCCAGGGGGTTGCGCGTCAGTGCCTGGATCAGCGCGCCCGCGGTGCCCAGCGCGACTCCCACGACCAGGCCGACGGCGGTGCGCGGAATACGCAGCTCGTGGACGATGAAGTGCGGTTGCGTGTCTTCGGCGCTGACGAGAGCTTCCCACACCGCAGAAATTGAGAGGGTCTGCGACCCGACAAGCACGCTCCCTGCGACAACGATAGCGAGCAGCACGAGAGCGACCAAAAGCCCCAGTGCACGCCGTCCGAGCCCGGGGGCCGGCACGGAAGAAGCTGCGTCAACGTCTCCCGTGCCGGTCCTCGCCGGAGCCTCCGCCATAGGTCGGCTCATCTCTGCTGGCCTTCTGGACCGGGGCGTCTTACAGACCGAGCAGTGCGACGAGATCGTTCTCGACCTCGTCCAACAGTGCAAGTTGGCTCGACGGTGACCCGAACGACAGCTCCAGGTGGTACTCCAGCACCTGATTGTTCTGGACGAACGGGAGTCGCTGCCATGCCTCGCTGCTGGTCAGTGCCGTCATGTCGCCGTAGTCGCTCACGGTCAATGCGACGTTGGCGTCATTGAGCTGGTCGAACTGTTCCGGGCTGAGGATCACGCCGCCTTCTTGTTCGGACAGGGGCAGGATCTCGATACCCAGGTCTTGATAGACCGAGCACAGCGTCTGGCCTCCACAGATGGTCTGGATCCCGGGACCGCCAAACTCCGGATACACCACCGTAACCACCAGGTCTTGCGCCTGGTCACCGATCCGCGTTCTGACCTCGTCGAGTCTTTGCTCGTAGGTCTGCTCCCAGGCCTCGAACTCTTCGACGCGATCCAGCGCGATCGCCGTTTCCTCGAAGTGCACGCGCCAGTCCTTCCCGTCGAATCCGTTCAGGCTGTATGTCGGGGCGATGTCGGGGAGCCGGTCGACGATCTCTTCGTCGTAGCCGAGGCTGTTGAGGATGAAATCTGGATCGGCGGCGGCGACTGCTTCGTAGTTGACCTCGGGAAAGTTCACGAACGTGTCGACGCCTTCTAG
>NZ_JBQDLF010000046.1:0-25685 GCF_052095815.1 Brachybacterium sp.
ACTGTCACCGATGTCCTGATACAGAACTGTCACCGAAGTCCTGAGACATCACACGTCGGGGACCGCGGCAGATGCCGATGGATCTCTACCGCGCCGGCGATCACTACGTCCTCGCGGCCGATCTGCCGGGCATCGATCCCGGTTCGGTCGACGTCGACGTCGACGGTCAGCTCCTGACGATCCGTGCGGAGCGGACCCTTCCGAAGGACGAGGGCGCGCAGTGGATCACGCGCGAACGCACGGGCGGGACCTTCCTGCGCCAGCTCAGCCTCGGACAGGGCCTGGACACCGAGCGGATCTCCGCGAGCTACAGCAACGGTGTGCTCAGCGTGAGGATCCCGCTCAGCGAGAAGGCCAAGCCTCGCAAGATCGAGGTCACCGCTGACAGTCCACCCGCGCAGATCGAGTCCACCGCGACCTGATGCTCCCCCTGCTGCCCGGGCCCGGCATCCCACGATGCCGGGCCCGGGCAGCACCGACCTTCCCACGGCGAGCGAAGGAGTGACAGCCATGCATGACGAGCTCACCGCGGCGGCGGTGCACACCTGGGTGGACGGATGGGCCCGCACCCGGGAGTACGAGGTGGTCCATGAGGGCACCTCGCACACCGTCGGTCCGCGCACCGAGCACGGGGATTCGGAGACCGTCCTGTTCCGCTGGAGCGAGGACGAGCTGCGCAGGGCGACCTCCTCTGTCGCGGGGAATCCGGGTCACCTGCTGACCCTCATCTCCGACGTCGGCGAGGCGCCGCCGGCCCTCGGAGAGACCGGCGATCTCGAACTGATCAGCGATCAGGAGAGACTCATGGTCACCGATATGGAGCTGCAGGACGTCGAGGCCCCGATCGTGCCGGACTCCTGCACGGTCGCCCGCGAGACGTTCGACGGCTGGACGCTCCTCACCGTCATCCAGGCGGGCCGTGTCGTCGCCCGAGGACGCATGGCGGTGGTCGACGGCTGCGCCGTGCTCGACCGGATCTACACCGCCAGCACGCATCGCCGGCGGGGTCTGGGCACCTTCGTCACCCGCACGCTCCTGGCGATCGCCCATGAGCACGATGTCGACACGGGCCTGCTCGTGGCGACTGGACGGGGCGTCGAGCTCTATGAGCACCTCGGCTGGACGCCCCTCGCGGACGTGCGCGTCCTCGGCGCCCCAGGGGCGCGGAACCGGCGCCGGCCCTCGCACGCCCAGATCGACGAGGAGCTCGGCTAGCGCAGCCGGGCGTCGGCGTCGATCCTCGCTTCGCAGAAGCGCCCCGGGTTCCTCACCCGCCTCTTCGGTCGCTGATCGGAGTCACACGAGCATCGCGTCGTACCCGGAACGGAAGTCCGGATGCCGGAGCTCTCCGAGCAGCTCCCTCATCCGCGCCCCGCTCAGCACGGTCCCGTGGCCGGAATCGGGGTCGGCGGCGGGCGGGACCGGCAGGCCGAGCCGGAAGGCGAGGTGGGTGACCACCTCTCCGAGGCGCGCGGGCGCGCCGTCGACCGCGTGCAGCAGCACCGGCGGTTCCGGATGCGCCAGCAGGGCGAGGAGCACGCGTGCGAGGTCCTCCTCGTGGATGCGGTTCGTGCGTCGGCGGTGGTCGACGGGGCGTCCCTCGCGCACCGTGCGCAGCAGCCGATCCCGGCCCGGGCCGTAGATCCCGGCGGGGCGCACCACGATCGCGTCGAAGAGCTCCCTCGCCAGGCGCTCCCCGTTCAGGAGGCTCTGGGCCCGGTCGCCGAGCGGCTGCGGGGCATCCTCCTCGGTGAGCACCGGGGCCGGATCGGCACGGTTCGCGTACCCCTCGAACACCCTGGTGGAGGAGACGAACACGGTCCGGGCGGGCCGGTGGGGCAGGGCGGCGGCCAGGTGGCGCAGCGGGGTCTCGTACCCGTCGGCCCCCTCCGGCGGGGGCAGGGTGATGACCATCGCCTCGCAGGCGGGCAGGGCCCCCTCCAGGGGTGAGGAGAGGTCCGCGGCCAGCGCGCGGAAGCCGCTCGGCACGGCGCCCGGATCTCGGCGCAGCGCGAGCACCTCTCCCCCCGCCTCCAGCAGGGCAGCGCCGGTGCGCCCGCCAAGGCGCCCGCAGCCCACCCACAGCGTCCGCGTCGGGACCGGTCCGCTCACTGCCCCACCTCTTCCTCGGTGAACCTGCGCTGCCTCTCCCGCTGGCCGTGGGTGAGGCTGCGCATATCGGTGTCCTTGTCGAAGCTCGAGCCCAGCGCGCCGGCGACCACGCCCATCGCCGCGCTCAGCCACGCGATGTCCAGATACCGCGCCAGGACGGGCTCGCGGCCGATGACCTCGGCGAGATAGTCCGGAGCGATGACGATGAGCGCGCTGGTGAAGATCAGCACCACCAGGCACACGTACAGCAGCGCGACGATCATCAGCAGCGTGAGCACTGTCGAGAGGTTGTACAGCAGCACCACGCGAGCCAGCCGCTCCTGTCTGGGCGCGTCCCACAGGCGGTTGCCGACGATGAGCCAGGCCGTGATCGTGCACATCGCGAGGATGCCGATCAGCAGCAGCCGCTGGGTGGTCAGGTGCATCGACATCGACCAGATCGAGCTGTAGAAGATGCCGAACGCCCCGGTCGCGGCGGCCGCGGCGAGGGCGCTGGAGAGCTTCGGCGCGGTGCGGAGGGGCTCATTGCCGGCCACCATCCCGGCCACGGTGCGCGCTCCCCCGATCACCCGCGATCCCAGCAGCAGCTGGTGATCGTCGGGGCCCGTCAGCTCCTCCCACTGCGCCCAGCGCCGGGCATAGCGCGAGGCGTCACGCGGTTCTGACGTCGGCGCCATGCGCAGGGTGCAGCGCATCAGCGCATCGAGGATGCGGCGCCGCGTGGTGAGCACCCCGAGCGTGGGGCAGGAGATCACCGCGATGTTGTGCTCGGGGAAAATCTCGGCGATCAGCGGCCTGCCGTCACGCAGACGCGGGATCTCCGTCAGCAGCAGCACGGCGTCCGGGTCGCCGGAGGACCGCGCCTGCTCCAGCACCTCGGACAGGTCCAGCGTCCCATCCGGGCGCAGCCGGAGCATAGAGGTGCGCACCTGAAGGCGGATCGGCGGGTGGTACACCTCATCGAGGTGCTGCTGCAGGGAGTCCTCGATCGACCTCGCCCGGTGCGTGGGCAGGCCGGGGTCGGCGACCAGCAGCACCGTGGCCCCGGCGGCAGGATCCGGCGCGGGGCCCTGTGGCGAGTTCTGCGTCTCCGACATGCGTCCTACCCTGGCAGATCACCCGGTGTGCGGCCAGCCCTGGTGCCGCGGACGCCCAGTGCTCCTGCCCACGAGCACCAGGACACCCCTGCCGACCAGCCGGTCGCTGTCCTCACCGACCCGCTCCAGTACCGGGCCCCGGCACCAGCGCCAGCGCCACGTCCGCGACCATTGGTTGTAGATCCGCACAACCACCGTCGGCCGGCGCTGTCCCCAGATCCGAGGCGGAGCTCACCCTGCCGGGTCTAGGCTCGAGGTCACCCTGCCCTTCGCCCGCCGGCATCGCCGCCGGTGGCCGTGAGGGCTGATACCAGCCGACAGGAGGGACAGCGATGTCCAAGGTCTCGGACGACGCAGCAGCCCAGCTCACAGCGGTGCTGCGCGACGACATGACCATCGCGGTGGGAGGCTTCGGCCTGTGCGGGATCCCCACCGATCTGATCACGATCGTGCGCGACAGCGGGGTCACCGGCCTCACCATCGCCTCGAACAACCTCGGGGTGGACGGCAAGGGCCTGGGCCTGCTGCTGGAGAACGGGCAGATCGCCAAGGTGCTCTCCAGCTATGTCGGGGAGAACAAGCTGTTCATGCAGCAGTACATCGACGGGCAGCTCGAGGTGGAGTTCGTCCCCCAGGGCACTCTCGCCGAGCGGATGCGCGCCGGCGGCTCCGGGATCCCCGCCTTCTACACCCCCACCGGGTACGGCACCCCGATCGCGGAGGGCAAGCCGACGGCCGAGTTCGACGGCCGCACCTATGTGCTCGAGCGCGCGATCAATGCGGACCTCGCCCTGGTCCACGCCCACACCGCGGATCACTACGGCAACCTCCGCTACCGCCTCACCGCCCGCAACTTCAACCCGCTGGCCGCGATGTGCGGGGAGGTCACCTTCGCCGAGGCGGAGCACCTCGTCGAGCCCGGCGGTATCGGCCCCGATGACATCCACACCCCCGGCGTCTACGTGCATCACCTGATACAGGCCACCGCCGAGAAGGACATCGAGCAGCGCACCGTGCGCCCCCGCCGGGTAACGCCCGGGACAGATACGCCACGCACCGAGACGCAGGAGGTGGCCTGAGATGGCCTGGACCCGTGACGAGATGGCAGCCATCGCCGCTGCCGAGCTGCGCGACGGCGACTACGTGAACCTCGGCATCGGCATGCCGACCCTGGTCGCCAACAACCTCCCCGCC
Source organism: Brachybacterium sp. (assembly GCF_052095815.1). Taxonomy (NCBI): domain Bacteria; kingdom Bacillati; phylum Actinomycetota; class Actinomycetes; order Micrococcales; family Dermabacteraceae; genus Brachybacterium; species Brachybacterium sp. The sequence continues at coordinate 4,404 of NZ_JBQDLF010000046.1, forward strand.
GGCGTGAACATCACCCTGCAGTCCGAGAACGGCGTGATGGGGATGGGGCCCTGGCCCTATGAGGGTGAGGAGGATCCCGACCTCATCAACGCCGGCAAGCAGACCATCACCCTGCTGAAGGGCGCGACGATCTTCGACTCCGCGACCAGCTTCGGGATGATCCGCGGCGGCAAGATGGGCACCGCGATCCTCGGCGCCATGCAGGTCACCGGCAGCGGCGACATCGCCAACTGGCAGATCCCCGGCAAGCTCGTCAAAGGCATGGGCGGGGCGATGGACCTGGTCGCCGGTGCGAAGCGGGTGGTGGTGATGATGCAGCACGCCGCCAAGGATGGCTCCGCGAAGATCAAGCACGAATGCTCCCTGCCGCTGACCGGCGTGGGGGTGGTGAACCGGATCATCACCGAGCTCGCCGTCTTCGACGTCACCGAGAACGGGCTGGTGCTCACCCAGCTCGCCCCCGGCGTCACCGAGGACGAGGTCCGCTCCCTCACCGAGCCCGACTTCACCGTCTCCCTCACCCCGGCATCGTGAAAGGTCCCTCCATGCGCTCCAGCGATGACCCGATCGTCGTCCTCGGCTACGCCCGCACCCCCGTCGGCTCCTTCGGGAAGTCCCTCGCGGGCGTGCCCGCCCACATCCTCGGCGCAACCGCCGCGAAGGCCGCCCTCGAGCGCGCCGGCGTCGCGGCCGACGAGGTCGACGAGTGGGTGATCGGCTGCGTCGGCTCCACCGGACGGGACGCGTACATCTCCCGCCGCGTCGCGATCGAGGCGGGCGCCGCCGTCACCTCCACCGCGATGACTGTGAACCGGCTGTGCGGCTCCGGCTTGCAGGCCATCGCGCTCGGTGCCGCCGAGCTGATGATCGGCGAGTCCGACATCGTGGTCGCCGGCGGGACGGAGAACATGTCCGCCCAGCCGTTCCTGGACTACTCCGCCCGCCAGGGCTACACGCTCGGGGACCGGGTGCTGATGGACGGCACCTCGGCGCTGATCACCGACCCCTTCGACGAGGTGCCGATGGGCGTGACCGCCGAGAACGTCGCCGCCCGCTATCACGTCACCCGGCAGGAGCAGGACGAGTACGCACTGGAGTCCCAGCGCCGCGCCCGGGCGGCCCTGCAGGCCGGGTCCGTCGCCGCGGAGATCACCCCGGTGACCATCAGCGGCAGGCGCGGAGACACCGTGGTCGACACCGACGAGCACCCCCGCGAGGTGACCCTCGAGAAGCTCGCCGCGATGCGCACCGTCTTCCAGCGCGAGAACGGCACCGTCACCGCCGGCAACGCCTCGGGCATCAACGACGCCGGCGCCGCGATGGTCCTCACCCGCGCCTCGGTCGCTGCGGAGCGCGGCCTGACCCCACTCGCGGAGCTCGTGGACTTCACCAAGGTCGGCATCGACCCCCAGGTGATGGGCTACGCCCCCAAGCCCGCGATCGAGAAGATCCTGCAGCGCAACGGCCTGCAGAGCGGGGATCTGGGCTGGATCGAGCTGAACGAGGCCTTCGCCGCGCAGGCCGTCCCGATCGTGCGCGACCTGGACCTGGACCCGGCACTGGTGAACCCCCTCGGCGGGGCGATCGCCTGGGGCCACCCGATCGGCGCGACCGGCGCGATCATCTCCGCCCGCACCATCGAGAACCTGCGCGTGAACAACCGCGAGCTGGGCCTGGCGACCATGTGCATCGGCGGCGGGCAGGCCGTCGCCAGCCTATGGCGAGCACTGTGAGCCTGTGGCGAGCACTGTGAACGCCCAGCACGCAGCATCATGAGAGACACAGACCCGTCGAACGAAGGAGTACCCGCTGTGACCACGATCGACTTCGAGGGCGATGCGCCCCAGGTGCCCGCGACCGCATGGGTGGCCCCGAACGCCACCCTGATCGGGAAGGTGACGCTCCGTGAGAACTCGAGCGTCTTCTACAGCTCCGTGCTGCGCGGAGACATGGACTCGATCACGATCGGTCCCGGCAGCAACATCCAGGACGGCTGCGTCATCCACACCGACGAGGGCTTCCCCGCGGTCGTCGGCTCCGGCGTCTCCGTGGGCCACCGGGCTGTGCTGCACGGCTGCACCGTCGAGGACGACTCCCTGATCGGCATGGGCGCCGTGGTGCTCAACGGCGCCGTGGTCGGCGCCGGCAGCCTGGTCGCCGCGGGCGCCGTGGTCACCGAGGGCATGCAGATCCCGCCCGGCTCGCTGGTCGCCGGCGTGCCCGCGAAGGTGCGCAGGGAACTGGACGAGGAGGCCCTCGAGTCTCTGCGGCAGAACGCCCGCACCTACGTCGAGCTCGCCGCGAAGCACCGGGCGGCGATGGCCGGCTGACCTCCGGACCGGTGAGCCGGGAGCCGGGGCCTCGTCTCCGACCCTGACACCGACCCGGACCCGGACCCAGACCCAGACCCAGACCCAGACCCAAGGCTCCTACTCCCCCGTCGGCTCCTCGACGGGTGGGGCAGGAGCATCCGGCTGCGCATCGGGAGCTTCGGGTGCCGCATCGGGAGCCTCGGGCTCCGGAGCCTCCGGAGGCACCTCGGGATCTTCCGGCGGCAGTTCCGGGTCGACGGGCAGCGGTTCCGGATCCTCCGGCGGCACCTCGGGATCCTCGGGCGTCGGCGTGGGGTCGACGGGGAGCCAGGGCGGCGCTCCCCCACCGAGCAGCGGCGGATCCGGGGGCGGAGGCGGCGTCGGCGGACCGGGGGAGGAGTCAGAAGTTGCCACGGGCTCAGCACGCGAGGGATCGGCGCCGCTGACCGGTGGCGCCGCCGGGACCGGGGAGGCGTCGGCCGCATCGCCCGTGCCGGGAGCAGGCTCACCGGCCTCCGGGGCCACGTCGTCCGCCTCGTCCTCCTCCTCGATCGCGGGCAGGAGCGTCGGCGGGGGCGTCGCGGCGGGGTCCTCGGCCTCGAGCGGCTCGGGCTCCACGGAGTGGGGGCTGGCCAGCCCCCGTGCAGGCGTCAGCGCGGTGAAATCGCTGCCTGGGTGCTGGGCGACGAGCACGAGTCCCGCTGCCGCCACCAGCACGGCCACACCCGCCGCCACCGGCACTCCGGCCCCTGCGGCGGCGGCCCTCCACCAGGCCAGCCGATGGGCCGCGCCCCCAGCCTCCCCGGCTCCGGCCACCTCTGCGGAACTGGCCGCCTTGGGCACCGCGCCAGGGGCGGCTCCCTGGTCGGCGAGTGGCAGCACCTCGGCAAGCTCCTCCAGCAGCACCGGAGATTCCAGTACGAGCGGCAGCAGGGCCCCGCGCATGCGCATCGACAGTGACCGCAGGTCACGCAGCGCGACGGAGCAGCGCACACAGTCCGCGAGATGAGCGGACGTCCGCTCGGCGCGCGCGGCACTCAGCTGCCCCCGCTCATACCCGCCGAGGTCCGCGGCGATCTGCCGGCAGGCCGGACGCACCGTCGCCCCGTCCACGTGGGCCTGCAGCCAGGCCGTGCGCAGTCCTTCACGCGCCCGCCGGGACAGCTGCGCGACCGCATTCGGGCTCCGCCGCAGCTGCGGCGCCACCTCGCGCGGCGCCAGCCCGTCCACCTCGGTGAGCCAGAGGATCCGCTGCCACTGCTGGGGAAGCGCACTGAATGCCGTGAGCACCAGGTCGCGATCCAGCTGCTCGCCTCCGGTGACCGCGGCCGACGCTGAGGAGTAGGTGGCCTCGACGGACTCGACATCGTCGACGGAGGCCTCCCGCGTCCGTCGCAGGCGATCGACGGCCTCGTTGTGGACCACGCGCATCAGGTAGGCGGCGAACCTGTCGTGCGGCCCTCCTCCGTCGGTGATCGCCCGCAGGACCTTGAGGAACGCCTCCTGGGCCACGTCCTGTCCGTCATGCGAGCCGACCAGGCGCCGCGCCTGCGCGAGCGCCGCCCCGAGGTGACGACGGTAGAGCGCGGCGTAGGCGCCGGTGTCGCCCGCGCGCACCGCGGCGAGCAGCTCCTCGTCGGTCATGGAATCCTGCTGCGCTGCGACATCGCCCTGGCTGGGATGCGTCATGCTCCGAGCCTTTCTCGAAGGAGGATCTGCCGACGCGATCGGGGAGGCACGGGAATCGTCGCGTCCGCGAACTCCACGCACAGGGGAGATTCGAGTATGTCTGAGCATGGCCGAGGTCACCAGCCTCAGGCCGAGATGTCGCGTGCGTCACATCGCCCGTCATAGAACACTGCGGTGCGCGTGGAGAGGGTGAACGGCACCACGGCGCTGCCGTCGCTCCCCCGGCGCACTACGGAGAACCATGAACAGCTTCGAGATGACTGATATCGACGGTGACGCCCTCACCTTCATCGTCCGCGACGGGAGCACCTGGATCACGTGCACCAGCGGCGCCGACGAGGTGACCGTCGGGCCCTTCCCCTCACACCTGCTGCGCAGGGCCCTGGCCTCAGAGGTGCAGCAGAACGAGCAGTTCACCACGACCTTCCTCAGCTCCTCCGCTCCGTCGAGCGGCGCCGGGGACACGACGCAGGAGGTGCCGGCGGCGCCGGTGGGGGCACCGGGGCAGGTGGGAGCGGCACAAGTGGGCGCGACGCATGTGGGAACGCAGGAGCGGGTCGGAGTGCCGGCGCTCCGCCTGCTCGACCCCGTGAGGGGGAACGCGGATGCCCTGCCTGGGTGGCCGGCGCCTCTCGCCTCCCGGGAAGGCTGACGCTGCCGAGCTCGACCGCGACTCCTCGCCGAAGCGGCCGGTCCGCCTGAGCGAACCGGCCGCAGCCTCCAGCAGTCACGCCTCGTGGTCCCCTCGACCGCTGGGCACGCCCCCTGCCGGCGTCATCAGCCCCCTGCAAACAGGTGCGGCAGCCACAGCGAGAGCTGTGGCAGCGCGGACACGATCGCCACATCGATCACCAGCACCGCGATGAAGGGCAGCACCGCCTTCGACAGCTTCATCATCGAGATCTCCGTGAGGTCCAGCCTCCCAGAACGATTTTCGCCGGAATCTTCGCACCTTCGGAGGGGTTGAGGAGCTCGGGCGCGGCGAAGATGCAGTCCTCGCTCCACTCGCTCGCCGGTGAGTTTGCACCTTCCACCTCCTGCATGGCGCGGTAGCGGGTGGGGAGGTCCGGCGCGCCAGGCGTCGGCGAGACGCCCCAGGTGCCGTCCTCCCCCACCAGGGTGGAGCCGACCTCACGGTGCTCCGCATCGTGGAGGAGCACGACGGCTCCTGGCACCCCCTCACCGAACGGCGCCCGCGAGGGAGGCTCCGACAGCTCGGACCCGCGGCGAACTCCCGCGTATCCTGCCTCGATGGACCTCACCCCCGTTCTCATCGGCGCTCTGCCGAAGGTCGCCCTCCACGATCATCTCGACGGCGGCCTGCGCCCCGCGACCGTGCTCGAGCTGAGCAGGGAGCTGGGCCTCGAGGTGCCCGGCAGCGAGCCCGCAGCCAACGGCACTGCAGTCGACGGTCCCGCAGCCGACGGGCCCGCAGCCGACGGTCGTGCAGACGTCGGTGGCGAGCCCGCTGCCCCGTCGGCCCAGGCAGTCGCCGACTGGTTCCAGGCCGCCGCCGATTCCGGCTCGCTGCCCGCCTATCTCTCCACCTTCGAGCGCACCCTCGCCGTGATGCAGACGCCCGCTCAGCTGCGCCGCATCGCCCGCGAGTTCGTGGAGGACATGGTGGCCGACGGGGTGGTCTATGCCGAGACCCGCTGGGCCCCGCATCAGCACACCCTTGCCGGGCTCACCCTCGACGAGGCCGTGCAGGCCGTCCAGGACGGGCTCGACGAGGGCGTCGCCGCAGCCGCACAGGCCGGCCGGCGGATCGTCGTGGGTCAGCTGCTGTGCTACCTGCGCCATCTCGAGCCCACCGATGATCTGGTCGAGATCGCCCGCGCCCGCCGTGACTCCGGGGTGCTGGGGCTGGACCTCGCCGGGCCCGAGGCGGGCTTCCCCGCCTCCCGCTTCCGGACCCAGTTCGAGAGCGCCCGTGCCGCCGGACTGCGGGTGACGATCCACGCCGGGGAGGCCGACGGGCCCGCCTCGATCGCCGACGCCCTGGACTGCGGCGCCGAGCGGATCGGCCACGGGGTGCGCCTGCTCGAGGACATCACCGGAGACGAGCTCGGCCCGGTCGCCGCGCGGGTCCACCGCGAGCAGATCTGCCTCGAGGTGTGCCCCAGCTCGAACCTGCAGACCGGCGCCGCTGCGGACCTCCCGGCCCATCCCGCCGGCCCGCTGCACCGCCTCGGCTTCGCGATCGCGCTCAGCAGCGACAACCGGCTGATGAGCCGCACGAGCACTTCGCGGGAGATGCTGCTGTCGGCGCAGACGTTCGACTGGACGCTCACGGACCTCGAGCAGCTGGTGCTCACCGGGCTCGCGGCGGGCTTCGCTCCCGCCGCTCAGCGGGAGGCGCTGCGGGACGAGGTCGTGCTGCCGGCATTCCGTGCCGTGCTCGACGCGGATCGGCATCACGACGCGCACCCGCGCCAGGCTGCGAGCGAGAACCCGGAGCAGGAGCAGACGCGGGACCGGTGAGCTCGCGAGGCTCCGCCGGCCAGGGGTTCTGAGCCCCGGCCGACGCGGGCCCTCATGCGGCGCGTCGTGCCGTCCGCTCAGACCGCGGCCGGCTCCACCCGCCGGCCCGGTGCTCCCGGCCGCGTCACCACGGTGCTGGCCGTCTCCGGTGCCCCCTCCGTGCGGAGGTATCGCTCCCGCCAGGCGGCGGCGAAGCCTTCCGCATCGGCCGTCGGAACCAGCGCCCAGACACTGCCGCCGAAGCCCGCCCCGAAGGCGGAGGCCGCCAGAGCGCCGAGCGCCTCGGCACTGTGCACCAGCTCGATCGTCTGCGAAACCTGATTGCGCAGGTGCGTCTGGGCCAGGCGCTGCGAGGTGACAGTCGCGGCGGCGAAGGCGTCGAGATCCCCGTCCCGCAGCGCCGCATGGGCACGCGGCACCAGCACGGCCGATTCGAGCAGGAACTGGTCCAGCCGGTCCCGCTCCACCCCTTCGGCAGCGAGGCGGCGCAGCGGAGACAGCCGCTCATCGCGCGCGAGCGGCGAGGCCTCCAGAGCACCGCCCGCGCTCAGCGGGGCAGTCAGGTCCACTCCGGGCAGCAGCGGGAACGCCAGATCCTGCCCGACCAGGGAGCGCAGCGCCGCGTGCACGGTGGCATCGTGCCGGCCCGTCTGCCGGTTCCACCGCTCGGCGATGGCGGCCAGCAGAGACGGTCCCCGGTTGTAGAGCTCCTGAGCGGCGCCCGTCTTCTCCGCGAGCACACCGCTGACGGCGACCACGAAGGACCACTCCGACGCCAGCCCGACCCGGTCGAGCAGGCGCATCGGGTCGAACTCGGCATAGGAGATCAGACCCTCCTCGCTCGTGAGCATCCCGGTGTGGTCCAGGGAGCCGCCGCTGGTGCCCACGCCCGGCCGACCGGCGAGCGTGCCGAAGCTCTTGCCGTTCTCGATCGAGGCGGCGTAGCCGGCCAGCGCCACCCTGTCCGGCAGCTGGGAGGTCCAGGTCTCACTGGCGGGCAGACCGTTGAGGTCCGCGAGCGCCATCGCGGTACCCGTGATCATCGCCGAGGAGCTGCTCATGCCGGAGGCCGGCGGCAGGGTCGAGGAGATGGTGAGCCGGGCCGGGCGCAGCGGGCCGAAGTTGTCGGTGAGGCGGGCGAGCACGGTGTGGACGTACCGTCCCCAGTGCCCCGCCGGGAGCGTCGGCGGCGTGCCGGCCTCCAGGGGGAGCACGCCGGGGTAGGCGTCGCTGACCGCCTCGAGGGTGCCGGGCCGGCCGGTGGTCTCCTCCGCACGGACGGTGATCCCACGGTCCACTGCGCAGACCAGCACCCGCCCGCCGCCGTAATCGGTGTGCTTGCCGAGCACCTCGATCCGACCGGGCATCGCCCAGGTGACCGGGCCCTGTGTCACAGCGTGACCTCGACGTCGACCAGTCGGCGCTGGACCTCGTCGATGTCCTCGCGGCGCGAGAGGTCCAGGACGGCGCCGGCGAAGGGGAGCACCTGCACCGTCTCGAGCTCCCGCACGGCATCGACGATCTCCAGCTCGCCGCGGGGCGAGGGCGCGATCCGGGCGCAGGCCTCGAAGATCTCCGGTGTGAAGGCGAAGCAGTTCATGCTCACCAGGGCGTCCGGGCCCGCGGCCGCGAGGGTGTGGGCGTCGGGCTTCTCCACGATCCGCTCCAGCCGGTCGCCGGTGCGCTCGATGAGGGCGAAGGCGGCGATGCGGTCGGCGGGGATGTTGCTGCCCTGCAGCAGGGCGGAGCGCTCAAAGCCCAGCAGGGCGTTGCCCTCCACCTGCAGCAGGCGCGCGATCCCGTCGCCGGGGTACAGGTTGTCACCGTTGACCATGATGAACGGCTCCTCCCCCACGGCCTCGTACGCGGAGGCGACGGCGTCGGCCGTGCCCCGCGGCTCCTCCTGCACGGCGAGCACCACCTCGAGCCTGGTGGGGGCGAGCTCGGCGAGATGGCGGCTGAACTCCTCGTGCTCGGGCGCGACCACGAGCACCGCCCGCCGGATGCCGGCGTCGGCGAGAGCGCTGAGCGCGTAGTCGATCAGGCGGTGCTCCCCGATCGGCATCAGCGCCTTGTGGCCGGACGCCGCGGCGGCCGTCTGCTCGGCGGTGAGTGCGGCGGAGCCCTCTGCGCGCATGCGGCTGCCCAGGCCGCGGGCGAGGACGACGGCGGTGGTGATCACGGGGGTGCCCGATGGGGAGGCGCTGGGGGTGGAGGTCATCATGCTCCCAGGTCGAAGTGGTCGGCGACGGTGCGGGAGAGCTGCTGGGCGTCCTCGGCGGTCTCCGCCTCGGAGAACACGCGGATCACCGGCTCGGTGCCGGAGAAGCGGATCGTCAGCCAGGAGTCGTCGGCGAAGTAGATCTTGCAGCCGTCCTCCCAGGAGATCCGGTCGATCTCGCGATCGAAGGCGGGCAGCTCGTGCTCGACGAAGAGTCGTCTCTGCAGCTCCTCGCGGCGCTCGGGGGTGTACCCGTAGGCCGCCTCCTCCATCACCAGCGCCCCGTGCCGCTCCACCAGCTCCGCATAGAGCTGGGAGAGCTTCTTGCCCGAACGGGCGACCATCTCCACCAGCAGACCGGCCGCCTGGATGCCGTCCTTGCCGGGGATGTGGCCGCGCACCGTGAGGCCACCGGAGGATTCTCCGCCGATCACCGCATCGGTCTCGGCCATCTTCGCGCTGATCCACTTGAAGCCGACGGGCACCTCGTGGCAGGTCTCCCCGTGCGCGGCCGCGACTCTGTCCAGCAGGTGGGTGGTGGAGAGGTTGCGGACCACCGGCCCGCGCCATCCCTTACCGGTGAGCAGGTACTCGTACAGCAGCACCAGCACCTGATTGGGGCTGAGGTAGGTGCCCTGGTCATCGATGATGCCAAGGCGGTCGGCGTCGCCGTCGGTGGCGATGCCGAGGTCCGCGCCGTGCTCGAGGACGGCCTGGCGCAGCGGGGAGAGACTGCCCTCCGCCGGCGAGGGCATGCGGCCGCCGAACAGCGGGTCGTGCCGGGCGTTGATCACCTCGACCTCGCAGCGGGCGCTGACCAGGATGGTCTGCAGACTGGTCTGGGCGACGCCGAACATCGGGTCCAGCACGATGTTCAGGTGGGCGTGGCGGATCGCCTCGATGTCCAGCTGGCCGATGATCGCATCGAGATACCAGTTGATCGAGCTCTGCTGGGTGACCAGCTCGCTGCCCTGCACCTCGTGCGGGGCCAGGGAGCGCACGTCCTCGGCGGTCAGGGTCGCCACGTGCGCGGTGAGCTCGTCGGTCACGCCGAGGTCGGCATCGCGCCCGCCCTCGGTGAAGATCTTCAGCCCGTTGTACAGGGCCGGGTTGTGGGAGGCGGTGACGGCGATGCCGTACGCGGCGCCGGTCTGCTGCACCGTCCACATGCACATCGGGGTGGGCACGGGCCTCGTGATCACCCGCACCGGGATGCCGTTGCCGGCGAGGACCTCGATCGCCCACCAGGCCGAGACGTCCGAGAGGAACCGGCGGTCGTAGCTGATCACCAGGCCCCGCTCCACGACGCCCTCGGCATGCATCCGATCGGCGAGCGCCTGCGCGAGCAGCCGCACGTTCTCCCGGGTGAACTCGTCCCCGATGATGGCCCTCCAGCCACCGGTGCCGAACTTGATCATGGTCGCTCCTTCTCCGAGGGGCAGACGGCTGCGCTCGTGCTGCACGGCCCCGTCGCCCAATACGTTCACGTTAAGAACAAAATAGGGTGCTGGGTTCGCAAGTGTCAACCACACGCTGGCTTATGCTGCTCCCCGGACTCCGGAGCCGAGCACTTCTTGCCGCGGAATCTCCACAGCGAGACCATCAGCGGACGCCGTCCAGAGAGAACCGGGAGGCCAACAGCAGCCCCGCGGCTCCCAGCAGGGTGGAGCGATCATCATCGGCCACCGCGGTGAGCCGCGGCAGAGTTCGGCGCCGATTGAGCAGCCCCCCGAGCTCTTCGGTGAGCATTTCTTCCACCACTCGCCCGCCACGGCCGACGTCACCGTGGATCAGGTACCGCTGCAGGCCGAGGACCTGCTCGAGGTCCGCGATGCCCTGCGCAATATTCGCCAAGTACCGGCGCAAGAGGCGCGCCGCGATCACGCTCTGCGCTGCCTGGTCGATAAGGATGGCGCAGGTCATCTCACTCGCCCTCACGAGCCCCGAGCGCTCAGCCTCCCGGCGCAGCCAGGGGAGCGTCGCGACGGTTTCCCAACAACCGATCCTTCCGCACACACATCGCTCGCCGCCCAGATCGACGACCATGTGCCCGACCTCGCCACCCCCGCCTTGTCCGCCACGCAGCACCCGGCCGTCGTGCACCATCCCGGCACCCAGCACCTCCCCGGTATGCAGGGAGGCGAAATCTTGCAGCTCGCGTCCCTCGCCGAACCAGAGGTCGCCGATCGCCTGCACCCGGGGATGGTGATCGACCACGACGGGGACGCCCAGGCGTTCGTGCAGCAGCCGCGCAACGGGCATTCCGGACAGCGCGGGAGCCCGGTAGATCTCGAGGATCACCCCATGGTCGGTCTCGACCATGCCGGCCGCGGCGACCCCGATACCCATCAGCGTGGTGCCGGCGAAGAAGTCATCACAGTCGGCCATGATGCCGCCCACGGGATCCTCAGGATCCAGAAACGAGCGCCGCTCCCGCACGATCTCCCCGTCCATCCGGAGGACCGCCAGATGAAGCCCGTCGCCGGAGATGTAGAGGCAACCCAGCAACACCATGTCGCTGAACCAGAGGGGGCGTGCCGGCTTCCCGGCCCGGCTCGTCCCGTTCCGTGCCGCAGGCCGCACAGGCGCGAGCTCCTCGAGCACTCCGGCCTCGAGCACGGGCTGCACGATTGCAGTAACGGTCGCACGACTGACCCCCAGCACGCGTGCAAGGTCCGATCGGCTCTGCGGGCCGTCCCGATGCAGCAAACGGATCAATCGCGCTCGGTTCGCGGCGCCGAGATCCGCTGCGGTGAGTACCGACGGGTCACTCATCTGCCGCCCCTCCTTTGATGCCCGCGCTTTCTGACACCTGCTGACCCTCTTCCATCACTGCTCCGCTCCCCGAGCCTGGTAACGATCACGTCTCGCCATGAGAACAGTCTGGACGCATCGCGACTTAGTTTGTAGTGTCCTCCAACATATTCCATCGCCCGAGTACACAGGAGTACGGCACATGAGGAACTCCCGCATCGCGATCGTCGGAGCCGGCATCCGCGGACGCATCTTCGCCGAGACCACGCGAGACCATCCGGGCGCTGAGCTGGTGGCCATCTGCGAGCCGAACGCCGCTCGTGCCACCCAGCTAGGTTCGGAGCTGGGTACCGCCACCTTCGCATCGATCGACGACCTGCTGGAGAGCGGCGGGCGGGTGGACGCCGTCGTCGTCGCGACCCCAGACTTCGCGCACGAGCAGCCGGCGGTGACGGCGCTCGAGGCCGGTCTGGACCTGCTCGTGGAGAAGCCCCTCGCCACCACCTCCGAGGAGGCGCAGCGCATCATCGCCGCCGCCGAGCGCGGTGGCGGGCGGATCGTCGTCGGATTCGAGAACCGGTGGAATCCCCTGTTCAACGCCGTGCGGCAGCAAATGCAAAACTCCGATCGCCTCCTCGTTTCGCAGCGGGCGCTGCTCCAGGACACAGTCTTCGTGCCCACGAAGATGCTCAGCTGGGCCGGCCTGTCCAGCCCCGCCTGGTTCCTGATGCCCCACTCGCTGGACCTGGCCACCTGGTTCTCCGGAGCCACCCCGGTGGAGGTCTTCGCCCGCGGCGTGAAGCGGGTGCTCCCCGCACTCGGGGTGGACACCTACGACCGCATCTCAGCGAGCTTCGCGATGTCCGACGGCTCGATCCTGGATCTCGACAGCGGCTGGGTGCAGCCGCTCGGCAAGCCCTCCGTCTTCGAGTTCCGCTTCGAGATCGAGACCGAGGCCGAGGCATACGTCGTCGACATCGACGCCACCGGCGCGCGCCGGTCCACCGCGGAGGCCACGTCGACCATCGGCCCCCTCAGCCATGACCATCGCGGCCGCCCCCAGGGGGTCGCCGCGGACATGATGCGCGACTTCCTCGACCTCGTCGGCGGTGCGGAGCTCGATCTCCCCGGCGCCGCGCACGGTCTGCTCATCACCCGTGCCATCGAAGCCGTCCACCGGTCATTGGAGACCGGCGCCGTCCAGAAGATCACCTCCTGAAGGGAAACGATCCACATGTCCCACACTCCCCGCCTCACATCCCGACGCAGCGTGCTCGGAGCCGGCGCAGCCGTCGGCGCGCTCGGCCTCGCCGCCTGTGTTCCACCGGGTTCGGATCCCGCCACCGGCGGGGGCGACGGCTCCTCGTCGGCCGACGGCGCCCTCGCCCCCGATGACTCCTCCCTCGAAGGCGTCGAGATCTCGATCCTCGACGACAACACCAACCTGGTGTTCAAGGAGGGGCTGATCGAGACGTTCCAGGAAGAGACCGGCATCGTGGTGAAGAACTACGAGATGGCCAACTTCAATGACCTGCACGATCGCTTCGCCACGGCATTCGCCGCACAGGATGCGTCGATCGACGTCGTCATGACCTGGGCCGGCTGGTCCGCCGAGTTCGGCCAGGCCGACTGGTTGCAGGAACTCGCCCCCGAGGCGATCCCCGAGGACCTCATCCGGCCCGCGCTGGACGCCGTCTCCTGGGACTCGAAGGTCTACGGCCTGCCGAAGTTCGCGAGCGTCCAGACCATGTTCTGGAACAAGGAGCACTACGCCGCGGCGGGCCTCGACCCCGACACCGTCCCCGAGAACTGGGACGAGTTCGTCGAGGCGGCGAAGGCCACCACGGTGGACGGCCGCTTCGGCTATTGCTGCGACATCGGCAACCCGGCCGGCGCCTACCAGAACTTCCTGCGGTCGCTGCTGCTGGCCGGTGGCGAGCTGTACGACGAGAACTGGACCCCGCAGCTGGACAGCGACGCGGGCATCGAGGGGCTCACGAAGATGGTCGAGCTCCTGCACCTGCACAAGGTGATGGACCCCGCCTCGCTGCAGATCACCAACGCCTCCGACCTCATCGAGGTCTTCTCCCAGGGCCGCACCTCCGCGGTCTTCAACTGGCCCTTCCAGTGGGCCTCGGCGACCGCCGAAGGTGCGGTGACCTCCTCGCAGACCACCGGGAACGGTCTGATCCCGGGGATCAACATCCGCTCGGCCTCCATCGACGGCTCCGAGGGGTACGCGATCAGCACCTTCTCCCAGAACAAGCAGGCCGCCCTGAAGTGGCTGCAGTTCGCCTCCGGCGCCACCGCCCAGAAGGAGATCGTCGAACAGGAGGGGTGGTTCCCCGTCTCCCAGACGACGCTCGACGACCCTGCGACCCTCGAGGCCCTGCCGGTCGTGGAGACCTTCAAGCAGGCCACCGAGTACCCCATCCAGCGCTACGGCACCCCGTGGTCCAACGAGCTCGACCAGCTGCTCTCGGTGCAGGTCTTCCGCGCCATGAACCAGGAGGCCGAGCCGGCCGACGCGCTGAAGACCGCGCAGGAGGAGCTGCTGCCGATCGTCGAGAAGTACATGGGATGAATGCATGAGCCGCCGCAAACTCACAGCCGGGGAGCGCGGGGACCGCAGATTCGCGATCCTTGCGGCCTCCCCCGCCGTGCTCACCATCGGAGCCCTGTTCCTCTACCCGCTGCTGTACGCGGTGATGCTGTCGCTGTATCAGCTGAACGACAAGATGCCCGGGGCCACCCAGTTCGTCGGGCTGTGGAATTACGCGCAGCTCGCGATCGACGACAACTTCCGTGAAGCCCTCGGACGGACATTCGTCTTCTCCCTGTTCACGGTCTTCGGCGGCGTCGCCCTCGCGGTCGCCATCGCCCGACTGCTGCAGCACCCCTTCCGCGGCCGAAACATCGCTCGGGTCCTGCTGCTGGTGCCGTGGGCGGTGCCGCCGGTCGTCAACGGCATCATGTGGAAGCTGATCTTCGATGGCACCTACGGGGTCGCCAACGCGGCTCTTACGGGAATCGGCGTCATCGACGTCCCGATCCAATGGCTGGCTGACCCGCAGCTGATCATGGGCGTGCTCATCTTCTCCGAGGTCTGGAAGCTCACTCCGTTCCTCGCATTGATGACCATCGCCTCGATGCAGGCGATCCCCTCGAACATCTACCGGGCCGCGGCCATCGACGGTGCCGGCGGCTGGGCCCAGTTCTGGAGGGTGACCCTGCCAAATCTGCGAGGCACGCTGATGTTCCTCTTCATCGTGCAGTCGATGTGGTCAATCAAGGTGTTCGACACGATCTACGTGCTCACCGGCGGTTCCGGCGGGCCCGCCGAGGCAACCACGACGATCAACTTCCTCGCGTACCTGACCACGTTCAGCTACCTGGATCGCGGATACGGCGCCGCCATGTCGATCACCATCATGGGCATCGTCATCGCAGTGACGATCTTCTGGATCCTGGTGCTCGGCCAACGAAAGGAGAAGGCATCGTGACCACCGCTGCGTCTGCTGCACCCGTCACCCCGCCGGGAGGCAAGGCGACCCCCTCCCGTGCCCGTCACCCCGCTCCCCGTCGACGGGGTCTGGCCGGGACGGTGTTCCACCGGGCGCTCGTGGGACTGCTGATCCTCTACCTCGCCGTTCCGTTCGGCTGGATGGTCATCTACAGCATCTTCCCCTCGAGCAACCTGCGTTCCGACCGCATGGATTTTTCCCCTACGGACCTCACGCTCGCGAGCTACGTCGGTCTGCTGTCAGACAGCTCGTTCGTGATCCCGATCCGCAATTCGCTGATCGTGGCGACGGTGACCACTCTGATCTGCATGGCGCTCGGCTCGCTGTGCGCGTACGTCTTCGCCCGGTTCCGGTTCCGGGGGCAGCAGACGCTGCTGCTGGGGATGATGGCCGTGCAGGCGATCCCGGCCGTGGTGCTGGCTGTGCCGCTGTTCGTGCTGCTGCGGGCATTCGGCCTCTACGACTCGATGCTCGGCATGATCCTCACCTACACGGCGTTCATCCTGCCGCTGGTGATCTGGATGATGGTCAGCTTCTTCGAGTCGATCCCGATCAACCTGGAGAAGGCCGCACGGATCGACGGATGCACCCGGCTCGGCATCGTGCGCCGCGTCGTGCTGCCGCTCTCCGGCCCCGGTTTCGCCGCCACCTCGATCTTCGCGTTCATCACCGCATGGAGCGACTTCTTCCTCGCGAAGGTCCTCACCTCGAACAACACTCCGCTTCTCCCCGTACGCACCGCCGCGTTCCAGGGCCTCTTCGCCATGGACTACACCGCGGCGGCGACCGCCGGTGTGATCACCGCGCTGCCGGTGCTGGTGCTGGCGCTCGTCGCCCAGAAGTGGATCGTCCAAGGAATCACCGAAGGAGCAGTGAAGGGCTGATGGCTCAGATTGAACTGCAAGGGGTCAGCAAGAAGTACTCCCCAAAGGATGACCGCTATGCGGTCGAGCACCTGACCTACACGATCCCGGACGGCAGCTTCGTCTCGCTGCTGGGCCCCTCCGGCTGCGGGAAGTCCACGACGCTGAACATGATCGCCGGCCTCGAATCCGTCACGGACGGGTCCATCGTGGTCGATGGCCGGGCTGTCGAGGATCTCGAGCCGCACAAGCGCGACCTCGCGTTCGTCTTCCAAGACTACGCGCTCTACCCGCACCTGTCCGTGGCGGACAACATCGCCTTCGGTCTGAAGATGCGCAAGATGCCCAAGGTCGAGATTGAGCAGCGGGTGCTCGAGGCCGCCACGAAGCTCGAACTCGAGAACCACCTGCGGCGTCGCCCGAAGGCGCTCTCGGGCGGGCAGCGCCAGCGGGTGGCTCTCGCACGTGCCATCGCCCGTCGGCCCGGCGTGCTGCTCTTCGACGAGCCGCTGTCCAACCTGGATGCGCTGCTGCGGGACAAGACCCGTGCCGAGCTCAAGCTGCTGCATGCCGACATCGGTGCCACGAGCGTCTATGTCACTCACGATCAGGAGGAGGCGATGAGCCTCTCGGACTACATCGCGGTCATGAGCTCCGGGCGCCTGGAGCAGTACGGGACGCCCACCGAGATCTACCGGACGCCGGCGACGGAGTTCGTGGCCGGATTCGTGGGCAAGCCGCGGATGAACATCTTCGACGCGACCGTTGCGGGAGCCCATCGGGTGCGCCTGGCAGGAACTTCCCTCGAGATTGACGTGCCCGACGCCGAACTGGGTGACCGCACCTCGGTGCGACTGGGGCTGCGGCCCACCGAATGCACTCTCACCCCCGGCTCGGAGGAGGACCACGACGGCAGCATCCTCGTGGTCGAACCCTTGGGCAATGCCACCGATGTCATGGTGCGCATCGCCGACGGGGTGTTCATCGTGCGCGAGCCCGGATTCTCGACGTTGACCCCGGGAAGTTACGTGCACCTGAACGCGCGCGGAGCCGAACCCCATGTTTTCGATGCGGGGACGGGAAGCAGGATCTGACGGGCACCGGGACGTGCCGGGCTGCCCTTGTGCAGCGCACTCTACAGAGCGGTGCCCACCGGGTGACTTGCAGCTGCGGAATACCGGTCAGATCCTGGCGGCCACCGTCACGGGCGGGGCCAGCAGCGGATCCTCGAGCACCCGCTCGAGCGCCACCGCCGCGCCCCCGGCCGCCGCCGCCTCCAGCCCGAGCACGGAGCCGCTCACCTCGACCCGCCCGTCCGCGGCGAGCAGACGCTGGTCTAGAGCGGCCTGCACGGGGCGGACGAGCAGGTCCGCGAAGTAGCCGAAATATCCGCCGAGCACGATCGCCTGCGGGTTCAGCACGTCCACCAGCACCCCGGCGCCGCGAGCGAGATCCATCGCGAGGCTCGTGAAACGATCTTGCAGGCGCGGATCCCCGGCGTCGAGCAGGAAGCGGATCCGCTCGAGCCGCTCGTGCATCGGCAGGCGCCCGGACCGGGCGGGGTCCTCCGGGTCGAGGGCCGCGAGGACGGTGTCGAAGCCGACCATGGTCTCCCAGCAGCCGCGTCGCCCGCACCGGCACCGCTCTCCTGCCGGATCCAGGCCGATGTGCCCCACCTCGCCGGAGAAGCCGGACCAGCCGCGGATCAGCCGGCCCTCCGCGATGATGCCCGCACCGACGCCCATGTCGCCGGTCAAGTAGATCAGGTCCGTGATGCCGCGCCGGGCGAGACGCGGCGCCTCGGCGAGGGCGGACAGCTTCGCGTCGTTCTCCAGGGCGATCACCGGATGGTCGGCACCGAGCCGCGCCGCGAGCTCCTCGCCGACCGGTACATCCGTCCAACCCAGGTTCGTCGCGACGCGCACGGTCGCGCCCTCGTAGTCGATAGGCCCGGGTGGGGCGATGGTGGCCCCGACGACCCAGAGGCCCTCACGCGCTGCGGCCTCAAGGGCCCCGCGTAGCTGCTCCGCGACGAGGTCCATGACGGGACCGGGCGGATAGGACCTTCCATCAGTCGCCGAGCGATCGACAATGTGGGGCGTGGGGACCGACGAGGTGAACCGCGCCTGCCCGGCGAGATCGCGCAGGCTGACGGCGAGGTAGTCGACGTTGAGCTCGAGCCCGATCCCCGCCACATGGTCCGGGTCGATGCGCACCTCGGTGCCGGGACGGCCCACGGTGCCTAGGCGCTCGACCTGCCCCTCTTGCACCAGCCCGCGCTCGACGAGGTCACCGACCAGCGAGGTCACCGAGGCCTTGGAGATCCCGGTCTCCTGGGCGAGTGTGGCCCGGGAGCGCCCGCCGTTCTCGCGGAGGTGTCGCAGCAGCACGCTGAGATTGGCGGAGCGCATCGCGGCGTGTCCCACCGGCTCTGCTCGGCGGCTCCCGCGCCTGGCCTCGGGCGAAGGCCTGCCCTGCGACATCATGGGTTCATGGTATGCGCTGAGCGCGACGTGCCGCCGTGGCTGGTGGCCAACGTGCTGGTGGTGGGCACGCGGGGTGCGCGCGGCCGCGCGATGGAGGGTCCGCTCGCGGATTTTGTCTCCGGACCCGCCCGCGAGCTGCCCCGGGTGCCGGGGCAGGCCGTGTACCCGCACCCCGAGCCCTCCACGGTGCCGCTCGCGCTGCGCATCGGCGCCGCGCTGCACCACGTGCTGCACGAGCACGTGGTGATCCTGCCCCTCGAGCACCTAGGCGTCCCGCATGTGCACCGCGATGACCGGGTTCAGGTCAACGTGCTGGGCAATGCGGCCGACGGGGTCGTCCACATCACCTACCAGGTCGGCTTCCACGACCCGCAGGATATCCGCGTCGCGCTGCGCATGGCGATCGCCCATCACGGGCGTGCTGCTCGCGAGCATCCGGGCGATGCCGCCTCGGACCGCATGGCATACGTCCCCGAACTCGATCTCGATACCGACGAGGCGACCTACGTGCTCTCGATCCTGCGCCTCCAGCCCTGGCAGGACCGCAGCATGTCCGATGGCAGAATGTCCTGTTCCGGCAACTGGATCGCGCCTCGGCCCAGCGCACCCAGGTGCTGCACTTGCCCACCACCCGCACCGTGGTGCTGGGCGCGGAGACCGAGCTGTAGGGAAGCTCGGCAGGGCAACCGTGCCCGGCGAGCGGGGCGAGGCTGGCGGAGCGGAGCAGGCGGCTCAGGCCCCGGCGACGCGGTGCAGGATCTCGAGGTAGCGGCGGGCGAGCACGTCGTCATCCGCATGCTCGGCGACCCAGTCCCGGCCGCTGGCGCGCACGCCGGCGCGGGAGCGATCCGCAGCAAGCCCCCGCCACAGCGCGGTGAGCGCTTCGACGTCCTCCGGCGGGAGCACATCCCCCGCGCCGGCCTCGCGGACCACGTCGGCCGCCTCGCCATCCAGCAGCGCGGTGATATGCCGGCCGGTGGCGAGCATCTCGTAGAGCTTGGAGGGGACGGTCCAGGCGAACGGCGCCCAGTCCCGCAGGGACACGATGACGGTGTCCGCCCAGGCGTACTGGTTTCCGACCTCGCGGTGCGGGATGCGGGGGATCACCTCCACCGGGGCGCCGAGCTCGTAGGCCAGCGCCGCCAAGGCGGCCGCCTCGACCCCGTGCCCCACCATCCGCACCTGCACCTCCACGCCCTGCTCGTGCAGCGCCGCAGCCGCGCGGACCACCGTGTCCAGGCCCTGGGAGCGTCCCATGTTCCCCAGGTACAGGCACCGCAGTTCCGGGTGATCGCCGGGAAGATGGTCGCGCTGCGGCCGGACCAGGGAGAGGTCGGTGCCGTTGCGCACCACGCGCACCACCCCCACCCCGCGCTCCCGCAGGACGTCCGCGAAGCGTCCGGTGGTGGTGACGACGGCGCGGGCCCCGCTCTGCCAGCCGGTCACCTTCTCATGCACCTCCCCCTTCGCCAGCGCCACCGCCCAGGACAGGGCGCGGCGCAGCGCGCTGGTGTGCACGGTGTGCGCGGCCTCCGGACTGAGCGCGCCGACGGGGCCGACGTGGGTGACCAGATCCGGCCACGCATCCCGCATCTCGACCACCAGGGGCACACCCCACAGCGACGCGAGCGTGCGCCCCACCATCAGGGTGGGGATCGCCGGGGCGGTGGCGATGATGACGTCGGGTCGGGTGCCGGGGCGGGAATAGCGGTGCCGGAGCCGGCGCAGCGCATCCGCTGCCGCGATCAGGTGATCAGCGGTGCGGGAGGCGATGTCCGCACGGTGCGGGAGGAAGGCGGTGCGCAGGATCGTCTCGCCGTGCCGACCGGCCTCGACACCGCCCACCCGGTGCATCCTGCGCTGTGTGGGCGTGGGGCGCCCGCTCGGGTAGTGAGGCACAGGGGCGGCGACGGTGACCCTGTGACCCGCGGCGATGAACCGCTGCACGAGCGCCGACCAGCGTCGCTGCGGCGCCCCGAACTCCGGGGCGTAGTAGTGGGTGAGCAGCAGCAGTCTCATGCGTCCTCGGCCGCCTTGCGGGCACCTCGCGTGGCAGGAGCGTCGACGTCGGCATCATCGGTGGCGAGCCCGAGGGCCTCCGCAGCCTCACGCAGCATCTGCGGGGTGGCGTGACCCGTGTCGGGAGGCCGCAGCCCGGACGTGGCGGTGGCGGTGTCGATCCGCAGCCGCACCACGTCCGCAGGCTGAGAGCCTGCGGCCTCGGCACCGTCGGCGGGGTCAGTGTTGCCGGCGTCAGCGGGCCCGGCGTCAGTGGGCCCGGCGGAGTCGACGGGGTCATTGCCGTCGGCCGGGTCAGCGCCGTCGGCCGGGTGTTCGGCGGGCAGGGCGGCGATCGCGGCCGAGGGGATCAGGACGCTGCGAGCGCTCAGCTGACGCGGCATCACGGTGATCGCGGCGAGCTTCCCACCGGAGTCCTGCTGGTAGATGTCGCGCACGCGACCCACGGTCTTCCCGTCGCTGCCGAGCACGGTCATCCCTGCCAGTCCCTGCAGGCGCAGGCGCCGTTCGGCCTGGCTGGTCCGCTCTGGACCGTCGGTCGCGGCCCGCTCTTCGGGTCGGCCTCCCGGCACCAGCGCCGCGGCACCTTCCTGCGTCCGGGCGACGCCCTCACGCACGGCAGAGTCGGCCCCTGGCGCGGGAATCCGGGGGTCTGCCGGACCGGAGGCAGGGTCCTCCGATGTCGCGCCAGGTCTCATCGATTTCTTCCGCAGGAGATCACAACCTGGGAGTCTACCGACCGGTCCCTTCCCGCCGCGACGTCCCGGCGAGATTGTTACCGCTCAGCATCCTGCCGCAGCACCGTCATCCCTCGCGGACCTGCCCGCGGAAGCGTGAACTTCTGCGCCGCTGAGGACCGGTGTGGGCGGCCGCACCAGTCGTGTGATGTCTCAGGACTTCGGTGACAGTTCTGTATCAGGACATCGGTGA
>NZ_JBQDLF010000047.1:0-25264 GCF_052095815.1 Brachybacterium sp.
GAGCCCATGCCGGACGTTCCGTCAGCTACTCATGGGTATCCCCTCCGAACTGTCGTGACGGCGTGGCTGATGCGACAGTTCAGAGCGGGTACTGACGAGTAACGCGGGGCGCGGCCCTCTGCTGCGCGCCTCTCAGGACGCGGGCAGTTCAGAAGGCGGGCAGCAGGGTGGCGCTGTGCTCCTCCTCGAGGAAGCTGCGCACTGCGTCGCTGGTCATCGCCCGGCGCAGCACCTGGATCTTCTCGGAGTCCTGGTTGTCCTCGCGTGCGATCAGGGAGATGGTGAATCGCTGGTCCACGAGCTCCTCGAGCAGGAGCGCATCGGCCGGGGTCAGGCCCACCTTCTCGATGTAGGAGGGGTAGCTGTAGACCAGCGCCATGCCCTCCTCGTCGTAGGCGGAGGGGAGGTTCAGCAGGTCGATCTGCACGAACTCGAGGGACAGGGGGTTGTCCACGATCTCGCCCACGCGGCCCTCGAAGCCGGTGCCCTCGGGCAGGGTGATCAGCTCCTGCCCTGCGAGGATCGCGAGCGCGCGGCCCTCGTTGGAGGCATCGTTGGGGATCGCGACCTTCGCGCCCTCGGGGAGCTGCTCGATGTCGTCGAAGGCTTTGGCGTAGAAGCCGACCTTCGCGTCGTAGATCCCGTCCAGCAGCACCAGATTCGCGCCATGGGCCTCGTTGAACGCCTGCATGTACGGCTCGTGCTGGGCGAAGTTCGCATCGACCTCGCCGTCGGCCAGCAGCCGGTTGTACTGGACGTTGTCGCTGACCTGCACCAGCTCGATCGTGTACCCCTCCTCGGCGGCGGCCTCGCCGGCGAGGGTGACCACGTCGGTCATCGGCGGCAGGTGGGAGGCCACCTTGATGACCTTGTCCTCCTCGCCGCCGCCGGACTCGCCTGCCCCGCATGCGGCAAGGGCCAGGGCGGTGGTCCCGGCAAGGGCGGTCAGGGCGAAGCTGCGGCGGTTGAACAGGTGTCGCGTCATGGGGGTCTCGTTCCTGGTCAGGAGGCGCTCAGCGCGCCCGCTTGTCGATGATGCGGGCAAGCAGGGTGCCCGCTCCCTGGATGACCATCACGCACACGACCATTATGAGGATCGTCGTGTACATCAGGTCGTATTCGTAGGTCTGGTAGCCGTACCGGATCGCGAAGTCGCCCACGCCGCCGCCGCCGACGACGCCCATGATGGTGGAGTAGCTGACCATCGAGATCGTCACCGTGGTCAGGCTCAGCACCAGGCCGGAGCGGGCTTCGGGGAACAGGAACAGGCTGATCAGCTGCAGCGGCCCGGCGCCCAGCGAACGGGCCAGCTCCACGGTCTGCTCGGGCACATCCAGCAGGGTCTGCTCGGAGAAGCGGGCGTAGAGCGCGGCGGCGACGAAGGCCAGCGGCACCGACGCCGCCGTGGTACCGAAGGACGTCCCCACCAGCCAGCGGGTGAACGGGATCAGCGCCACCACGAACAGGAGGAAGGGCACCGAGCGCACCACGTTGACATAGGCGTTCAGCAGTCGGTGCAGCCAGAGCCGGGGGTAGGGCCCGTCGGGCCGGGCGAGGTAGAGCAGGGTCCCGATCGGGAGGCCCACGAGCACCGCCGCGACCATGGAGTTGACCATCATGATCCCGGTCTCGAGGATCGAGAGGACGATCTCTCCGCGGTACTCGCCGAGGCGTGCCAGCAGATCGCTCATCCCAGGAACTCCCGGGCACGCTCGGCGTAGGAGTCGAACCGTTCCTGCAGGGGTGGCGGGGTCACCTCGGTGAGAGCGGCGAGACGGCCCTGCTCGAGCACCGCAGCCCGGTCGCACGAGGACTTGATGACGTCCAGCTCGTGGCTGACCAGCACGATCGTGGTGCCGAAACGGTCGCGAACATCACGCAGGATGGCCATGACCTCCTCGGTGGTCCCTGAGTCCAGGGCCGAGGTGGGCTCGTCGCACAGCAGGATCCCCGGCTGGGTGGACAGCGCCCGGGCGATCGCCACGCGCTGCTTCTCGCCGCCGGAGAGCTGGCTGGGGTGCTTGCGGTGATGATCGGCCATCTTCACGAACTCGAGCATCTGCATCACAGTGTCGCGCTCACGGCGGCGCTGCAGCCGCAGCGGTCGGGCCACGTTGTCGAAGACGGTCGAGTTGCCCAGCAGGTTGAACTGCTGGAACACCATGCCGATGCCGCGCCGGCGCTTCCGCAGCTCGCGTGGGGACAGGGCGCCGAGGTCCTCCCCGTCCACCAGCACGGTTCCGGAAGAAGGGGCCTCGAGGTGGTTGATCAGCCGCAGCAGCGTCGATTTGCCCGAGCCGGATTCGCCGACGATGCCGAACATCTCGCGGTCTTCGATGGTGAGGGTGACGTCGTTCAGCGCGGTCGCCGTGGAGCGTCCCTGGGGGAAGCTCTTGGTGACATTCCGCAGCTCGATCATCGTCGGCCCAGCCTACCGACCATGCAGGTCAGAAGGTTATGTGCTGCATCACGTTCAGTGTTGAACTCTCAGCTCGACGACCGGCACGCCCTGCCCGCGCAGGAGCTTGGAGACGGGGCAGCGGGCATGCGCGGCGTCGACCAGTCGCTGGGCCTGGTCCGGGTCCAGTCCCGGGATGCTCACCAGGGCGCGGGGTATGAAGCGGTAGCCGCCGGCTGGGTCGGGGTGCAGCCCCACCTCGACGCTCACCTGGCTGGGATGCTCGAGCCCCTGGGCGTTCATCACCACCCGCAGCGTCTCCCCGAGGCACGTGCTCCAGGCCATCGCCAGGAACTGCTCGGGGTTGAACCCCTTCGCTGTGGGCGTCGGCCCACCCGTCGGCAGCGCGACCGCCCCGTCCGGGGCGTCGGCCAGAGCCTCGAGCGCAATGGCGGAGGCTCCGCGGATCTGCACCCGGCCAGAGGTGCCTCCGCTGTTCTCGACCCGGGCGGTGTACAGCGCGGGGTCGGGCTTCGGAGACGCGCCGGTCTGCGGGTCGGAAGCGGCTGGGGGAGCGGGGTCGGTCACCATCGATCCAGGCTAAGCGGTGCCATCGATCCTTGACGCCAGCTCGAACACGTGTTCGACTGTGCGGTATGCGATGGAGTGGGCAGGAGATTGGCCAAGAGCCCGGCGAGCAGCAGCGGTCCCCGGCGCTGCTGGGCCTGTCGGGCCTCGTGCGCAGCGTGACCACCCCCGACTTCCAGGGCGTCACCTTCCACGAGGTCACCGCGAAGTCCGCGCTGAATCGCGTGCCCGCCGCGAGCTCGATGCCCTTCGAGTGGACGGTGAACCCCTACCGCGGCTGCTCGCACGCCTGTGTCTACTGCTTCGCCCGCAGCAGCCACCGCTACCTCGACCTCGATGCGGGCGCCGGCTTCGATCAACAAGTGATCGTCAAGGTCAACACCGCCGAGGTGCTGCGAGCCGAACTCGCGAAGCGCTCCTGGCGGTGGGACCTGGTGGCACTGGGCACCAACACCGATCCCTACCAGCGGGCCGAGGGGCGGTACCGGCTGATGCCCGGCATCATCGATGCCCTGGCGGACTCCGGCACCCCGCTGTCGATCCTCACCAAGGGCACGCTGCTGCGCCGCGACCTGCCGCAGCTGGTGACAGCCGCCGAGCGGGTCCCGGTGGACCTCTCGATGTCGATCGCCGTGTTCGACGACGCGCTGCAGAAGGCCGTCGAGCCCGGCACGCCCACCACTGCGGCGCGGTTGGCGACGGTGCGCGCCGCGGCCGACGCCGGCTTCCGAGTCACCGTGTTCCTCATGCCGATCATGCCGTGGCTGACGGATTCCGACGCCCAGCTCGACGACGCCCTCGCCCAGATCGCCGGCGCCGGCGCCGCGCACGTCATCTTCGGCGCGCTGCACCTGCGCCCGGGGGCGAAGGAGTGGTTCCTCGAGTGGATCCAGCGGGAGCACCCGGAGCTCGCCACCGGGTACCGACGCTTCTACGGCACCGCGTCCTACGCCCCGGCGGCGTACCGCAAGCACCTCGCCCAGCGGCTTCGGCCGCTGCTGAGGCGTCACGGCCTGGACTCCCGCGAGGACGAGGACCAGCCCGAGCAGCGACGCTACGCGGCCGACGCCGCACGTCGGATCCGCACCGCGCCCTCGGCACTGGATCTGGCGCTGCAGCCGGCGCTGTTCTGAGCTGGCCATAGAAATGCCGGGTGAGGGTCAGGCCACAGCGTCGGCGCCTGCCGACCAGGTCGAGCACTCGCCGAGGGACCCGCGGCTGTCCCGTCCGGTGCCCACCCAGGCGGCACGCGACTCTTGGGCGGGATCACCCGCGGTGACAGGCTCACCCTGCGCCTCGACGGAGGTCACGAAATCCTCGACCCGCTCGGCCGGGCGGATACCCTGCGGCAGCTGGAAGGCCGCGGCCGAGGAGAGGCAGGAGACCTGCAGTGCGTACCGGCGCTGGACCTCGTCGGCCTGCTCCGGGGCGTCGGCCAGCTCGAGCAGCAGCGCGCCGTAGTAGGCGTCCAGATCGGCTGCGGCCAGCGCGAACATCGTGTACGAGTACGCCAGGTGCCACATGTACAGGCTGGGAGCCTCCGTGGCCGAGGTGTTCGAGAACCCCGGATCCCAGGCGGCCGGCCAGTAGAGGGTGTTGTCGTCATGGCAGACCACCGGGGCGGTCTTGGTGAAGTTCGCGGTCTGGCAGGCGGAGTCCGTCGGCAGTGTGTCCATCGTGTAGACGACCACGTCCGGGGCCTCGAAGGCGATGCCCACGGGCTCGAGGGCGTCGGCCCAGACCGTCTCCAGGCAGCCCGCGCCCGCCTCGAGATAGCCCGGCAGCTCCTCGGCCGGCAGCATCCCTCCCGCGGCCGGCGGCAGGACGCATTGCGCGGGGATCGGCAGCCGCGCCTCGAGCAGCGGATTCTCGGCGAGAACCTGCTGGAGCTCCTCGGGACTGCCGGCGGGGACCTGCTCCTCCGTGAGCGGTGCCCACACCCCGGGGTCGACATCGGGGGTGTTCATCAGAGGGTCTTGGGCCATGGGGGCCGTGGCGTCGTCGTGGTCGGTGAGCCACAGCGCGGTGAGCCCGCCGCCGATCCCCAGCAGCAGGAGCATCGCGCAGCCGAAGGCGATCGCCGGGATCAGCAGCCCGCGGGGCTTGGGCCCGGTGGTGGCGTCGATCCCGGGCGGAGGCTGCGGTGGCGGTGGCGCCGGTAGTGGCCGCAGTGGCGAGGGTGCGCCGGGCGAGGGCTGGGCAGCGGCCGACGGGGTGGGCGCCGGTGGGGCCGACCGCGGGGCTGCCGGTGAGGCAGCCGGAGGGGCCGACGGCGGAGGCTCGAATCGGGGGCGCTGGTCGAAGCGCTGGATCGGCGCGTGATCGGGGACGATGGCTCGACCAAAGGGTGCGCGATCGATGAAATCGGACGACGACGACAACAACGGCGCCGGTCCCGCCGCTGCACCGGAGCCGGGACCGGCGGGCCACTGCACGGTCGGGGCGTCGTCGAGAAGCGGGCGGTGCACGGTGCCCTCATCGGGGGCTGATCGCAGCACCGTGTCTTCGTCGAGGGCCGGACGCAGCACCGTGTCCTCGTCGTCCGATGTCGCGTCGGCGTCGCCGGAGGGGTCGACCCCGTCGGCCCTGCTGTTCATCGTCCTCCTGCCGCCGGACTCGCGCCCGGGCTCAGCTCACCTGTTCAGCATCGACCAGCCAGGTGTTGCAGGCAGAGAGGTCGCCGCCGGAGTTGAAGCCGATCTCCAGCCACTTCGCACGGTTCTCGGACGAGATGTTGTACGGGGGCTCTCCCTCGATCCAGCTCTCAGGATCGGTGAGGGCTTCGCGCAGCGCCGGGGTGGGCTCGGCCGCGGACGGAACCTGCATGGCGACCGCGGAGGACACGCACTGCATCTGCAGGCTGTAGCGCCGCCAGGACTCGTTCAAGAGCTCCTCGTCGGTGCCGTCCTCGAGCATGTCCCGCATGGTGCCGTAGTAGATGGACATCGAGCTCTGCCAGCCCACAGCGTTCTGATAGATGAAGGCGAGATCCCACAGGTAGGCCCCCGGGACGTCCGCCGCATCGGGGAAGTCGAGCGCGGTGCCGTAGCCGATGGGCCAGTAGACCGTGTTGTCGAGGTTGCACATCCGAGGGAAGTCCTCCTCGAAGCTCGAATCGCACGCGGAATCCGCGGGGATGTCCGGGTAGGTGTAGACCACGACAGTGGGACCTGACCAGGGCAGCCCACGGTCCGAGCTCGCCGTGCCCCAGATCTGGTTCAAGCAGGTGGAGGACGCATCCAGCACAGCCTGCAGCTGCTCGGGAGTCGGGGAGATGGGAGTCTCGGGGAGCTCGCACGTGGTGATCGACGGCAGCTTGCCGTGGACCAGCGGGTTGTCTTCCAGGACTGCCCGCATGTCGTCGACATCGCCCGGCGGCAGGTCGATCGGCGAGACGACCTCGAACCCGGAACCTTCCTCCTCGGGGGGAGTGGTGACCTCGCTCGGGGACTCGGAGTCCGGATCCGTCTCCGGATCGGTCACGGGCTCGGTCTCGGGCGGAGGGTCGGAGGCGATCGTGGTGTCGTCCCCTCCTCGACTGAGCACGAGGTAGGTGATCCCGCCACCGACCACGAGCACCATCGCCAGGACGCAGCCCAGGGCCACAGTGATCAGAGCCCAGGGCCGCTTCCGCGGCGGCTGCTGGCCGAAGCCGCCAGGGCCGTGCGGGCCCGTCGGGCCGTGCGGGCCCGTCGGACCATGGGGGCCGGCGGGGCCGGAAGGGCCGCCATAGCTGGGGACGGCGGGTCCGTTCTGCCCCGGTCCGCCGTAGCCCGGAGGACCCGCTGCGGGGGGCGCGAACTGCGGGGAAGGCGGGAGCGACTGCCAGGGGCCCGGTGCAGGAGCGCCGTGCTGACCCCCCTGCTGACCGCCCTGCTGACCGCTGTGCTGACCGCCCGGCTGGCCACTCTGCGCGGGAGGACCGTAGTGGGGATTCTGAGGGCCGGAACCTTCAGGGGAAGGAGGCTGCTGGGAAGGAGGCTGCTGCCAGCCGCCCTGCGGGTTCGGGGCCGGCTGGTTCACACCCTGGTGGCCCGGTCTGTGCTGATCGGGCCCCTGCGGGCCGCTGCTGGAACCGCCCCATCCTGCGCTGGACATCAGCTCCCCCTCGCTTCCGTCACGTCATTGTTCCCGGCAGGATATCCGCGCAGGCCGCGCGATGGGCGGGGATGGCTCCCGCCCTTCGCATCGGACTTCGTCCTCGCCACCAGGGCTGCGCCGATGGATGCCGCTGTCAGGTCACCTGCTCGAGATCGGCCACCCACGTATTGCAGACGGAGATGTCGCCCTCGGAGGTGAACCCGCGGTCGATCCACAGGGACCGGTTTTCGGTGCTGATGTTCCGCGGAGGCTCCCCCTCGGTCAAGTAGGCGGGGTCGGTGAGCATCTCTCGAACCGCTGGAGAGGGCTCGGCGCTGGTCGGGAACTGCATCGATGCCGCGGAGGCGAGGCACAGCCGCTGCAGGGTGAGGCGCCGCCAGGTCTCGTCGAAGCGCTCCGGGTCGCTGGTCTCGAGCTCGGTGCGGATGGTCCCGTAGTAGATCGTCAGCGAGCTGTTCCAATACGCGGTGTTCGTATAGACGAAGGCGAGGTCCCAGAGGTAGGCACCAGGGACGTTCGCCGGATTGGTGAGGTCCGATGCGGTCCCGAACCCGACGGGCCAGTAGATCGTGGAGTCCAGGTTGCACATGCGGGGAGCATCCGCGGAGAACTGAGTGTCGCAGGTGGCATCCGCAGGCACATCCGGGTGCGTGTACACGACGATCTTCGGGCTCACCCACGGCAGATCACGGTCCGAGCTCGCCGTGGCCCATTGCTGGTTCAGGCAGAGCGAGGCGGCGTTCAGCACGGCCTGCAGCTCCTCGACGCTCGGCTCCAGCGGAGTCGCTGGCAGATCGCAGGTGGGCAGAGCGGGCAACGTGCCCTCGGTCAGTGGGTTGTCCGACATGACCTGCCACAGCTCATCGACGGTGCCGGTCGGCGGGTCATAGGGCACGACCACCTCGAAGGGGGTGCTCGTCTCCGCAGGCGTCGGCGACTCCGTCTCCCCGGAGGTGACCGGATCCGAGGGGGCGTCGGTGGCGATCGCGGTGTGGTCCCCGGTGCGGCTGAGCACGAGGTAGGTGAGGCCGCCGCCGACCACGAGCACCATCGCCAGCACGCAGCCCAGCGCGACGGTGATCAGCGCCCACGGCCGGTTCCGGGGAGGCTGCTGGCCGGGGCCACCGGGGCCACCGGGGCCACCGGGGCCACCCGGGCCCTGCGGACCGCCGGGACCGGACCCGCCATGCCCGGGGTGCGCGGGAGAGCCGTAGCCGGGGCCCGGGGGTCCGCCGACGTTCGGGGACCCCATCGGATGCATCGACGGGGAGCCGGACGGCGGGACCGCTGGCGGTGACTGCCAGGGGGCAGGAGACGGAGCGCCGTGCGGCCCGGCGGTCTGCCCGGCGCCGGACTGCGGCTGGCTGCCCTGCGGTGCTCCTCCCTGAGGAACCCCGTTCTGCCATGCCTCGCCCCGCGGCCCGTTGCCGGGACCACCCCATCCTGCGTTCGACATCAGCTCCCCCTCGCTTTTGTCAGCCTTTGCTGGGCGAAGGATATCCGCGCAGGCCGCACGGAAGGAGATCGGGAGAGCCGAGGGATGCGTGCGGAGCTGTCGTGGGCGCGGACCGTCGGCGCACCCCATCCCGCTGACGTGCATGGACGCGGCCGATCGAGGGCGAGGTTCCGATGCGGTCACGAGTGCGCGACGCCGCGGGCGCCTGGCTCCGCACCCTGGACTGCGCTGCTCATGCCGTACCGTGCCCGGACATGGAAATAGCCCCTGACATGCGATCAAGTCGCAGGTCAGAGGCTATTTCAGCTGGCGGAGGATGGGGGATTTGAACCCCCGAGGGCGTTAACCCAACACGCGTTCCAGGCGTGCGCCATAGGCCGCTAGGCGAATCCTCCAGCGCTCTATAAGAGCAGTGGATAGCGTACCTGACACCCCAGGGTGGTGCGAACCGGACCGACGCAGGTCACATTCGGGGCCTGGGCGAACGGGCAGCGGCGCGCGCTCGCGCACCGGCGATGCCCGGGCGCGACCGCGTCTCAGGCAGGCGCGCCTCCGCCACGCTCCGATGGTTCAGCGATCTCGAGCCGGAACCAGCGCCTCCTCCCTGCGCGCAGGACCCAAGAGGACGAGAGAGTCAGGAGCTCCTCCGGATCTGAGAAGCGGCGCCCCTCCAGCTCGACCCCGCCACCGGCCAGGAGGCGCCGTGCCTCGCTGCGGGAGAGCTCGGGGCGCGCCGTCGTCACCAGGTCGAGTGCGGTCATCGTCGTGCGGCTCAGCGCGAGCGGGGCCATCTCGCGGGGCTGCTCCCGTGCGGAGAAGACACGGAGGAACTCCTCACGGCTGCGACTCGCCGCGGGGGCGCCATCGTGCCGGGCGACGATCGCCTCGGCCAGATCGAGCTTCGCATCCCGGGCCGCAGCGCCTCCGGAACCCGCCCGTCGGCCGAGCTCCTCCACCCGCTCGAAGGGAAGGTCGGAGTAGACGCGGGCCCAGGTGCCCACCAGCTCGTCCTGCAGCGTCATCAGCCGACCGAACTTCTCCTCCGGCGCGGCGCACAGGCCCACGTAGTTGTTCAGCGACTTCGACTGCTTCGGCCCGCCGTCGAGGCCCGGCGTGACGGTGCTGGTGATGATCGTCTGCGGTGCCTGCCCGTGCTTGACCTGCAGCTCGCGTCCCATCGACTCGTTGAACAGCTGGTCGGTGCCCACGATCGTCAGGTCGGATTCCAAGGCGACGGAATCGAAGCCCTGCAGCACCGGGTAGATCAGCTCATGCATCGCGATCTCTGTTCCGGCGGTGATCCGTGAGCGGAACATGTCGCGGGAGATCAGGTGGGCGTGCGTGATCAGGCTGAGCTCGGACAGCAGCCCGGCGACCCCCATCTCGTCGAACCATTCGGAGTTCCGACGGATCTGCAGCAGCTCGGGCTCGGAACGCAGCACCCGGGTCACCTGATCGAGGAACGAGGTGGCGTTGTCGAGGAGCTGCTGCTCGGTGAGCACTGGGCGTGAGGCACTGCGGCCGGTCGGATCGCCGATGCGGCTGGTGGTGTCCCCGAGCAGGAAGATCACGGTGTGGCCATGGTCCTGGAGGGTGCGCATCATCCACAGGTTCACCGCGTGGCCGAGGTGGAGGTCCGGGGCGGTGAGGTCGACGCCGAACTTGACGCGCAGGGGCCGCCCCTCGCGCAGCCGAGTCAGCAGGTCCTCGCGGCCGATGATCTGGTCCGTGGTGCGCTCCAGCTCGGCGAGGATCTCCTCGGGGGAGCTGTGCGGCGGGGTCGGGGCGATGGTCATGGAGAGGTCCTTCCGGAAGGGCGAGGAACCTCGTGCGAACCCCTCGCCGTGGCGACGAAAAAAGGCGAGGACCGTGTGGTCCTCGCCTGGGGCTCTGAGTCGAGCGGTGCTATCTCACCTCGCCTGCCTCACGGCATCGGCGCGCGCACGACAGCGCGGCTCGTCCCAGAGCCGTGCGGATAGTCGATGCGCAGGTGCATGCCGGAAGGGTAGCGCATGCCTGGTGCCTGGTGCCTGGTGCCTGGTGCCTGGTGTCCGGCAGCGTCGAAGGCGCCGACGACGCGGACGACGCGGACGACGCGGACGATGCGGCCGATGCCGAGGAGACGGAGGAGCGACCGCCGATTCTGCGCTGAGGACCTATGTGGCCGCAGCGGATAGGTCGTCAGCGCACAATGGGCGGTCACCGACCGTGCGGGAGCGGGTGCGGGTGCGGGTGCGGGTGCGGGAGCGGGAGCGGGGCCGGTGACAGTGAAGGTGAAGGTGAAGGTGACGGTGACGGCGACGGTGAAGGCGGGACACGTCGGTGCAGCGCCGGGCCGGGACCGGTCGAGGCGCGGAGGGTCAGCACCGGGTCGACGACGCTCGATGTGTCGTGCTCCCGGCCCGCGATCCGCTCGCGCAGCATCTGGGCGGCGAGGCGGCCCATCTCCTGCCGGGGCTGATTGACGCTGGTCAGGTGGGGGCGCACGGTGAGCGCGACCGCGGAGGAGTCGTAGCCGATCACGCTGAGCTGCGTGGGGACCTCGATGCGACGGTCGGCCGCGCGATGCAGCACGGTGACCGCAGCGATGTCATTCGCCGCGAACACGGCGGTGGGCGCATCGGCGTCGCCGCGGCGCAGGGCGCGCAGCAGCTGCTCGATGCCGGCGTCGGCCGCGGCCGGATCGGGACCGATCACCTGCGCGCTCTCACGCAGACCCAGGCGCTCCGCCTCCGCCAGGAAGCCCGCCCGCCGCATCGCCGGCCCCGGCCGGGTGGACAGGGTGACATGGGCCAGCTGCCGATGCCCCTGCTCGACCAGATGGCGCACGGCCAGTGCCGCTCCAGCCTGGTCGTGGTTGAGCACCGAGTCGGTGCCGGTGACCGCATCCTGCATCCGCCCGATCACCACCACCGGCACCCGCTGTCCGGCCTGCTCGAGCGCCTGCGGGCTCAGCCAGGTGGTCACCGCGACGATCCCGTCCACCTCGAGCTCCAGCAGCCGCTGCAGCTGCCGTTCCAGATGGGCGCCGTCCCGCCGGCCGTGAGCGATCACCACCCCGAGCCCGAGGCTCTCCGCCTCGGCCTCGATCCCCGCGATGACGTCCGTGTGATACGGATTCCCGAGGTCCGTGGGCAGCACCCCGATCAGACCGGTGCCCCGTGACCGGCGCCGATAGCCGAGCTGCCGCGCCGCGGCCAGCACCCGCCCCCGGGTCGCCGGCGCGACCCCGTCACGATCATTGAGCGCCATCGACGCCGAGGCCGACGACACCCCCGCTGCGCGAGCGACGTCCGCCAACGTGATCCGGAGGGCGGTCCTGTCGGCGGGGGAGCTCATGAGACCGGTCTACACGACTCTTTTCGGGTTCTGACCGGCAGGACTGAAGAGTTTCAGGTCCAGAGACGAAGACGTGCCGGGAGGTTCACCCGGAGTTCATGAACCCACCGGACTCTCTTCCTAGCGTTGCTCATGCGGCGTCGGGATCCCGGCCTCGCGCCGTTCCCCTCATGATCGGAGAGACGTGAGCATTGCGCCTCGTTCCTCGCAGCCGGACCTCACCGGCATGCACCTCCCGCCGGAAGGGGGCCCCGTGCCTTCGGCGCCGGACCTGTCGGCACCGGACCTGTCGGCACCGGCCCTGCCTGCAGCGGCCCTGCCCGCCCCGCGGGCGCTGCTGCTGGACTTCGGCGGGGTGGTCATCTCCACCTCCTCGCGCGTGACCTGGGCTCGGGAGCTCGCCGAGATCGTGGTGGAGCGGGCGCGCGCCGTCGGCGCCGACCTCGAGCTCGCCGAGGTCGAGGAGTCCCTGCGCACCGGCCGCACCGCCCTGTCGCTGTGGAAGAACGCGGCCAGCCGTAGGCTCTCCCCGCGCGAGCTCGGCCCGCGCGAGATCGTCGAGGACTTCCTGCTCGCGGACCTGCCCGCGACGGTGCGCAGCGCCCTGGCCCTGGACGCCCGCGAGCTGCTCGCCGCGATGGCGCCCCTGGTCGCGGACCACCACCAGCGCCCCGGCATCACCGAGCTGCTCGCCGAATGCGCCGCTCGTGGGATCCGCCTCGGGATCGTCTCCAACGCCCACTCGGGCCGGGCACATCGCGCGATCCTCGAGCACCTCGGTCTGGCTGAGACCTTCGGCGTCCAGATCTACTCCGACGAGGTCGGGATCCGCAAACCGCATCCCGACATGATCCGTCTGGCCACCGAGGCGCTGGACGTCGACCCGCAGGAGGCCTGGTATGTCGGCGACACCCTGGACCGCGACGTCGTGGCCGGGCGCCGCGCCGGCGTCGGCGCCGTGGTGATCACCCGCGACCGCCGCACCGACCACCCGCCCTTCCGCGTCACCGACACTCCCGACCTGGTGCTCGAGACCCCGGAGGGACTGCTGGCACCGCTGCGGGCAGCGCTCGAGGCGTCGGCCGCCCGCGCAGCTGCTGCCGACCCCGCGGGCGCCACCGTCAGCGGCACCCTGACCCCCGACGGTGCCGTGGGTGACGTCGCCGCCGCCGACGGGACCGCGCTGCCCGGTGAGAACGACCCCGCGCCGTCGGCCGTCGCCGCCCGGCGCCCCGCGCTGCTGCTGGACCACGGCGGGGTGATCACCCTGTCCACTCCGAACCCGCAGCGGTTCGCGGCGGTCGCCGCCCAGATCGTGGCGCTGTCCGAGCGGATCGGCAGCCCGATCGACCGAGCCACCGCCGAGCGCGCCGCCGCCGAGGGCTGGGAGCGACACCGTGCCCGCAAGCGCGCCCGCGACGCCGCCGCCGATCAGGCCCCTCGGCACGAAGAGATCGACCCGGCCATGCTCTGGGGCGATCTCGTCGGCGCAGGGCTGCCCGCCCCGCTGCGTGCCGCCCTGCGGCTCGAGGCCCCGCAGCTCTCCCTCACCCTGCACCGCTTCAAGAATCTCCCGGCGCCGCGCCCCGGCGCGCTCGAGCTGATCCGGTGGTGCCATCAGCAGGGGATCGTCGTCGGCATCGTCTCCAACACCATCTCCGGCGAGGGCGTGCGCGAGATCCTCGCCCGCTACGGGCTCACCGCGATGATCGGCCCCTCCGCCTACTCGGACGAGGTGGGCGTGCGCAAGCCCGGCCGCGCGATCTTCGAGGCCGCCCTCGCGGGACTCGCCACCGACCGGTCGCAGGTCATCTACGTCGGGGACAAGGCCCTGAACGACGGCCGCGGCGGACGCGACGCCGGCATCGGCACCGTCTGCCTGCTGCGCGGCGGCAAGGACTCCGACGCCGACCTCGACGCGGCCCTCACCAGCGGCGACGCCGACCACGTGCTCGACTCCCCGGCCCAGGTCATCGACCTGCTCGCCGCGCAGCTGGCCGTCGGCCCCTGACCTTCCTGACCCGTCCGCCACCGCCCCGAGACCCGGCCCCGACCCCCGTCGGCGCCCTGACCGGACCCCGACCGCGTCGGGTCCGCCTCACCGCAGTGCCTTCTCCCGCAGTGCCGCCTCACCCCGCCCGCCTGCCTTTCCTCGTCCAAGGAGCATCGCCATGTCCACCCAGATCCCCTCACCTCCCGCCACGGACCAGCGCCGCGGCACCCTGCGCGGCGTCGTCGACGGCGTGCGCCGCGCGGAGCTGACCACCTCCCAGAAGCTGATGGTCTTCGTGCTCTCGATGTCCCTGTTCGGACTCTCGAACATCATCCTGGAGATCGTCCCGGACCCCTCGATCGGCCCCGTCGACATCTCGGTCTCGAACATGATCTTCGTGCCGCTCGCGATGGCCGCCCTGCTCTCCCCGTTCTGGGCCGCGCTCGGCGCCCCGCTGGGCGAGATCGTGTTCACCGATCTGCTGATGGGTGACTTCTCCGGCCTCGCCGAGATCGAGGGCTACCTGCAGATGTTCCTCGCGATCTACATCGGCGGTTCCCTGGTGCGGAACCCCCGCAACCGGCTCCAGATCGCGATCGGCGCGGTCGCCATCATCCTCATCGACAAGATCCTCTCCGCCGTGGTCGACCTCGGCAAGGTGTGGGTCGGCGTCGAGGACGCCGAGTACGTCGAGGGCCTGCCCGAGTCGGTCCTGACCCTGGAGATCCTGGGCCTGGGCGTCGACGTCATCATGAGCGGCATCCTGCTCGGCGCGATCCCCGCGATGTGGCTGATCCCCGCCCTGCACGGCAAGATCGAGCCCCTGATGGGCATGCGTCCGCGCGTCCCCGGGGAGCCGATCCCGGGTGATGCACCGAAGACCCCGATGTTCGTCGGCTTCGTGCTGCTGCTCGCGATCGCCTCCTTCGGCTTCGCCTTCCTCGAGGCCTTCGACATCAGCGCCGGTGCCTGGGAGCCGGACTTCCTGGACCAGTTCGGAAAATGGTTCCTGCTGATCGCCGTCGCCGCGATCGCCGTGGTGATGCTCGTGGCGATCCTCCTGTTCCGCCTCTCCCGCTCCACTCCCGACGCGGGGCGTGAGGCCGAGGAGGTCGTCGCGGCGGACGCCACCGACGCCGGGACCTCCGGGCGCTGAGGCGCCGAACGCCCGCTGGCCCCCACGAGCAGGAGCATCATGCAGACCGTTCCCCCGACCACTGCCCACCCGATCGCGGCGGATCCGATCGTCGCGGCACCGTCGGATCCCGTGATCGTCGTGAAGGACCTGTCCTTCCGCTATCCCGGGACCGACCGCGACACGCTGCGCAATGTCGATCTCACGATCGAGCGCGGCGACTTCGTGGCGGTGGTCGGGGGCAACGGCTCTGCCAAGACCACGCTGTGCAAGACCTTCAACGGTCTGGTGCCGCACTACTGGAACGGCGATTACGCCGGCTCCGTGCACGTGGGCGGTGTGGACACCTGGGAGTCGAGCGTCGCGGAGCTGTCCAGCCGCGTCGGCTACGTCTACCAGGACTTCCAGAACCAGCTGGTGCGGCCGACGGTGCGCGACGAGATCGCCTTCGGGCCCCTGAACTTCGGGCACGAGGACTATCGCGAGCGCACCGAGGAGGCCCTCGAGCAGCTGGGCATCACTCACCTGCGGGACAGCTTCGTCTGGCAGCTCTCCGGCGGGCAGGCCCACCTGGTCGCGCTGGCCGCGGTGCTCGCCATGCGCCCCGAGGTGATCGTGGTCGACGAGCCCGTCGCCGAGCTCGATCCGGCGCGTGCCCGCGAGATCTATCTGCGGCTGCGCGAGCTCAACGAGCGCCACGGCATCACCGTGGTCGCGATCGAGCACCATGCCGAGTTCATCGCCGAGTTCGCCCGCTCGGTGGTGCTGATGGCCGACGGCGCCCCGGTGTGGCACCTGCCCGTGCAGGAGGCCATGGACCGCCACCGCGACCTCGAGGCCCACGGCATCCCCGCCCCTGACGCGGTCGCCCTGACCGCCGCAGTCGGCGCGGAGCGGGTGGCGCTGGATGTGCCCTCGGCCGTCGCGATGCTGCGCCTGCAGGTGGGGGAGCGGCCGACGGGGGCGGGAGACGAGATCGCCGACCCGACTGCGCTCGTCGCGACTGCGGCTCGCACCGAGCCCGTCGCCACCCTGACCGGCATCCACCACGGCTATCGCACCGTCGGAGGGGAGCTCGCCCCGGTGCTGGTGGATCTGAACCTCGAGCTGCACGTGGGGGAGCGGGTCGCGCTGGTGGGCACCAACGGCGCCGGCAAGACCACCCTCATGAAGCTGCTGACCGGCCTGATCGTGCCCCGCGAAGGCACCGTCACCGTGGACGGCATCGACACCCGCTCCCGCTCCGCCGCCCGGCTCTCCGAGCACGTCGCCTACCTCTACCAGCACCCGCAGCAGATGTTCCTCAAGGACACCGTGCGGGCCGACGTCGCCCTCTTCCCCGTCGGGAGGAAGGTGCCGGGAGCCCAGCAGCGGGTCGACGAGGTGATCGACCGGGTGGGCCTCGTCGAGCTCGCCGAACGCGACGGCCGCACCCTCTCCGGCGGTCAGCAGCGCCGCGCCACGATCGCCATCGGTCTGGCCATGCGGCCCACGATGCTGCTGCTGGACGAGCCCACCTCGAGCCTCGACGTCCGCTCCCGCCACGACGTCACCGGAATGCTCGAGTCCCTCGCCGAGACCGTGCGCTGCGCCGTGGTCGCCACCCACGACATGGAGCTGGTCGCCTCCTGGGCCAGCCGCGTCATCGTGCTGGACCAGGGCCGGGTGCTCGCCGACGTCACCCCGCGCGAGCTGTTCTCCCGCCCCGAGCTCACCGCCCAGGCCCGCCTGGTCCCGCCGCAGGCCGCCCGGATCGCGCACGAGCTGGGCCTGGACCCGCTGCCGCTGACCGCCGCGGAGCTGCGGACATGGCTGCCCGACCCGTCCGTGCTCGGCACGTCGGCTGCGTCTGCGCTGTCGGCTGCGCCCGCGTCGTCCGCCGTGCCCGCGTTGTCGGCTGTGCCCGCCCCGTCGGCTGCGCCCGCCCTGTCGACCGCCCCCACTGCCGCCCTCGATCCCCTGCAGGAGTCCTGATGGCCCGCAAGACCCATGACGTGCTCAGCATCGACTGGGTGCGCCTGGAGCTGCTGCGCACCGCCTACTCCACCCGCGGCGGACTCTTCTCCCGCATGGACCCGCGCATGGTCATCGCCTGGTATCTGGTGATGGCGTTCGCCCCCTGGTTCACCCACAACCTCACCGTGCTGATCGGCTTCTTCGTGCTCGGGATCGTCTCGGTGATCCTCGCCCGGGTGGGTCCGCTGGTGCTGGGCCTGTTCGTGATCGGCCTCGGCGCGGACATCATCGCCCTGTTCGTCGCCGCCTTCCTGTTCGGCGGCGACCTCACGACGCTGGTCGCGCTCGCCGAGCTGAATCTGAAGCTCGGCGCCGTCTCGATGGCGTCCATGGCCGCCTTCGTCTCCCTGGACCCGGAGAAGCTCTCCGATGCCCTGCTGGCCCTGCGCGCCCCCGAGCTGCTCGCCTTCGGCGTGAGCTACGGCTACCGCATGCTGCCGATCCTGGTGGACGAGTATGTGACCGTCTTCGAAGGGCAGCGGCTGCGCAACGCCCCACCCGCGACCCGCGGGTTCCTCGGCTGGCGGGTGGTCTGGCAATGGTGCGTGATGGCGGTGACGGCGTTCTACCCGATCATGCTCAACACCGCCAAGAACGTGCGCACCACTGTCGAGGCCCTCGAGACCCGCGGCTTCACCTACGGCGCGAGCAACCCCGCCGGCCGCACCCTGCGCCTCGCCTACCTGCGCGTCACCGCGCTGGACGTCGCGGTGCTGGCCGCGACGGCCCTGACCGTGATCGGGGTGTACTGGCTGGGTGTGCAGGTGCCGCTGTATCGGTGACGGGCCAGTGCTGACGTGGCCCTGGCCTCGCGACCCGAGCCCGTATCCGGGTCGGCCCTGCCCGTGCCCTGCCCTGCCCCGCCCTGCCCTGCCCTGCCCCGCGGACCCTTCCCCAGCAGACGTCGATTGTGCTCGGAGGACCTATGGGCGTGCTCCAGATGAGTCCTCAGCGCACATCGGATGACGGGGAGCGGCGAGGGGGCGGCGTGATCGGGCGACGCAGTGCGGCGCCCGCGTCCCCTTGCCATGCGCTCTCGGGCGGGGCGGGAGCACCGGCGGCGAGGAAGGTGCGCCGCAGCGCGCTGAGGAAGCGGCCGGGCTCGCGGATGTCCGCGGCGGTCAATCGCCGCAGGGTCCAGCCGGCCGACTCCAGCGAGTCCCGCCGTGCGTGCTCCTCTCTCCACGCGCCTTTGCTGCGGTGGATGTCGCCGTCGTACTCGATGCCGATGAGGTGTGAGGCGTAGGCGTTGTCGATCCGCCGGAGGGTCCCCTTGTCCGGGTCCTGGACGCGGAGATTCGGCGTGGGTTCGGGGAACCCGGCGCGGGTCACCAGCAGGCGGGTCCGCGTCTCCCCGGGGGACTCGACCCCTTCGCGTGCATCCGCGAGTGCTCGCATCACCCTGCGGTATCCGGGCCGTCCTCGGTAGGGCTCGAGAGCACGGCCGACGGCTTCGCAGGTGGTCCCCGGGAGGGAGCTGTTCGGTCCCAGGAAGTGATCGATCGCGATGACCACCTCATCGTGCTCGAGGAGGAGCGCCAGCTCGAGCAGCAGCTCCGGGGGTGAGGAGAGGATCAGCCCGCGCCACCTTCTGGTGGCACCGGGGGCCATGCGGTGCACCGTCACGTGCCGCCCCGCCTTCGGCTGCGACCCGGGTGGGACACGGCAGTGCAGGTGAGGCAGCGTCAGCGTCAACGCCGGGTGGCCTGGTCCGAGGCGGTCGGGCTCGGTCAGCGGGGGAGCCTTCGGGTCATGCCGGGGCGCGAACAGGCTCAACCGCCGTCGGCCGCTGCGCGGGTCGCGAAGGTGGAGGAGGAGTCCCACCCCGTCATCGACATCGAGGGGGACCGGCACTCCGTACAGGACGGCAGCAGTGGTGTGGCTGAGGACGGCGCCGGGGATCACGGTCCTCTGCAGCGCGGAGACGATGTCGTCGAACCACGCAGGGAACGCCCGGGGAGTGAGCAGACCGGGCAGGGGGCGGACGAACTGCGTGCCGGCCAGACGCTTGCTGGAGACGCCCATGTCTCGCCAGCGGCTGCGGGAGAGCAGAGCGCCCGCGGGGAGGGGGATCGCACGCATGCCGAGACCGTAGGCGTCACGCGACAGGCATCCCGATGGGGGCTGCGCCCTGTGGAGACCGCAGCACTGTGGAGGAACGGTGCGGGTGCGGGTGGCCGCGCCTGGCCGGTGGTGGTGGCGGCGCCCGGTCGGTGGCGGCGCCCGGCGGCTGGCCGCGTCTGGCGGATGGCGGCACCCGCTCCGGCTCTCACATCCGTACCCGCACCCGCACCCGCGCGGCGCCGGGTGCCGGGTGCGACGAAAGTGCGCTGTGGTTCTATGCGAGTGCTTCGCATAGGTCCACAGCGCACAATCGCCGGCGGGCCGGGGCCGGCGGGCCGGGGCGGCCCGCCCGGCTCAGTCGTCGGTCTCGGGGTGGCGCCTGAGATTGATGATGGCGGCGACGAGGCCGCCCCAGACGGTGACGATCGCGATGATCATCATGACGATGGAGGCGAAGGACATGATCACTCCTGTGTGGTGGGAAGGACGGTCTGAGCAGAGCGGCGGATGAGCGGACGGGGGCGGTGCAGGTCCGGCCGGATCTCGGCCGGCCGTTCTCCGCGCCGCCCCGAGGTCACGGCGCGCTGCGCAGCTCGTGCGGGGTCGCGGCCTCGGGATCCGTGACCAGGCCCTTGCCGGCCACAACCTCCGGGGCGATCGGATCGCCGTCGGAGTCCGTCT
The DNA here is from genome assembly GCF_052095815.1 of Brachybacterium sp. Taxonomy (NCBI): domain Bacteria; kingdom Bacillati; phylum Actinomycetota; class Actinomycetes; order Micrococcales; family Dermabacteraceae; genus Brachybacterium; species Brachybacterium sp. Next base: position 19,772 of record NZ_JBQDLF010000047.1, read on the forward strand.
TGTAGAGGTTGGAGTTCTTCGACCACGGGATCAGCGACAGCCCGATCGCGATGACCACCAAGGCGATCGCCATCAGCCAGCCGAAGACCAGGTTGAACCAGCCGGGGTACTCGCTGTACGTGGTCTCGGAGGTGACCAGGGTGATCGTGCTGAGGATCAGCGAGACGCCGAGCACGAGCGGCGCGATCACCGCCACGCAGAGCATCCAGATCCTCCCGATCGGGAAGGTGCCGCGCTGGTTGAGGTGGTCGCGCAGGGTGGGCAGGCCCCGCACCACGTAGGAGACGACGATCGTGGACACGGCGGCGGCCGCGACGATGCCGTACTCATTGGCCCACTTGTCCATGACGTCCAGCAGGGGGAGCCCCATGGTGGTGGAGAACAGCACGATGGAGACCACGGCCATCGGGACGCTGACCGCGAGGGTCGCCGGCACGCGCGCCATGCCGAACTTGTCCTGGATCGCAGCGATGACCACCTCGACGATGGAGATCAGCGAGGTGAAGCCGGCCAGCACCAGGGAGCCGAAGAACAGCACTCCGATGATGGCGCCCGCCGGGGCCTCGCTGATGATGGTCGGGAAGGCGATGAACGCCAGGCCCACCCCGGAGGTGACGACCTCGTCGATGGCGACGCCCTGTGCCTGGGCCATGAAGCCCAGCGCGGAGAACACGCCGATGCCGGCGAGGATCTCGAAGCCCGAGTTCGCGAAACCGACCACCAGGCCGGAGCCGGTGAGGTCGGTCTTCTTCTTGAGGTACGAGGCGTAGGTGAGCATGATGCCGAACGCCACCGAGAGCGAGAAGAAGATCTGGCCGTAGGCCGCGATCCACACGCCGGGGTCCGTCAGCGCGGCCCAGTTGGGCTGGAAGAAGGCGTCCAGGCCGTCGATCGCGCCGGGCAGGAACAGCGAGCGCACCACCAGGATGATGAACATGACGACCAGCAGCGGGATGAAGATGACAGAGGCGGCGGCGATGCCCTTGTGCACGCCGAGGGCCATCACCACGATCACCGCGAGCCAGACCACGATCATCGAGATCAGCACCGGCGGTACGAAGTCGAAGCTGACGGTGGCATCGGCCCCGCCGAGAGCCTGGGTGTACTCGCCGAAGAACGCACCGGCGTCATCGCCCCAGCGCTGGTCGAAGGAGAAGATCGTGTAGTTCGTGGCCCAGGCCAGGATCAGCGCGTAGTAGAGAGCGATGATCAGGGCGATCAGCACCTGCCACCAGCCGATGAATTCGGTCCAGCGCCTGAAGCGGCGCCAGGCGGCCGGCGCCGAGCCGCGCCAGCGGTGCCCGAGCGCGTAGTCGAGGAACAGCAGCGGGATGCCGGCGGTCAGCAGCGCGACCAGATACGGCAGGATGAACGCGCCGCCGCCGTTCTCGTAGGCCACGGCCGGGAAGCGCCAGATGTTGCCGAGCCCGACGGCCGAGCCGATGGCGGCGAAGATGAACGCGGTGCGGCCCGAGAAGGCACCGCGGTCGGCGCTCGGCGCAGGGGCGCCGGCGGATGGGGACGATGCACTCATGAAGAGCCTCCGGGGAGCAGCGCCGCGGGGGAACGGCGCAGGAGAGGGGCCGACGACGATGACGACCCGGGGAAGGACCACCGCGGGGACGGCGACCGAGAACTGCCACGAGGAGCGACAGGCGCTGACGTCGAGCGACGGGGCGTCACCGGTGCGCGGCGGCGCTGTCCATCGGGGGACGACGGGATCGTCGCCACGAGGGCGACGGGGTGGCCGCCAGGAGACGACCACGGATCGCAGGGTGAGCGGTCCGCACGGGAAGCACGGCTGCGGGATCGCCGCAGGGCACTGACCAGATCGTACATTCCTGCGGAATGTGTGCGCGCGGGTGGTCCCCTCACCCACGTCAGAGGGCAGCCCTGCTCAGGCCTGCTCGCTCCCGTCCGCGCCTGTTCGCCCCCGTCAGCGCCTGTTCGCGCCTGCGCTCCTGCTCGCGGAGCCATCTGGTGGAACCTCGCCCCCGAACGCCGGTGTGTGCTCTACCGTGACCGGCATGACGACCGAGCCGACAGCGCGTCCCGGCGCCCAGCACACCGAGGTCTCCTCGGCCTACCTCCGCCAGCTCGATGAGGAGCGCGAGACGGCGATGCGCACCTCGGCCCACCCGGTCTCCGCCTTCGACGGCGCCTCTCCCGCGCTCCACGAGCGCCTCGAGGCGCAGGTGGGGGCCGACGCCGCGGAGATGGTCGCGCTGATGCTCGACCTCGCCGAGCACCCCGAGGTCGCCTTCGAGGAGCACCGTTCCGCCCGCGCGATCGCCGACGTCCTCGCCGCCCACGGGATCGACGCCCAGGTGGGCGTGCATGGCCTGGACACCGCGATCCGTGCGGAGATCCGCGGCCCGGGCGCCGAGGACGACGATGCGCCGACCTTCGCGATCCTCTCCGAGTACGACGCGCTGCCGGGCGTCGGACACGGCTGCGGCCACAACGTCATCGCCGTGATGGGCCTGGGCGCGTTCCTGGCGCTCGCCGCGCTCGCGGAAGCGGACCCGTCGGCCGTGCCAGGACGGGTGGTGTTCCTGGGGACCCCCGCCGAGGAAGGCCACACCGGCAAGGAGTACATGGCCCGCGAGGGCGCCTTCGACGGACTGGGCGCCGCCGTCATGGCCCACCCCTACGGCTATGACCTGGCCGATCAGACCTGGCTGGGTCGCAGGACCCTCACCGTCGAGTACCACGGGCATACCGCCCACGCCTCTGCCCAGCCGTTCATGGGTCGCAACGCGCTGGACGCCGCGAGCCTGATGTACCAGGGCATCGGGCTGATGCGCCAGCAGACCCCGCCGACGGACCGCATCCACGCCGTGATCCGCGAGGGCGGCGAGCGGGCGAGCGTCGTGCCCGACCGCGCTCGGCTCGACCTGTACGTGCGCTCGCAGCGTCCGGAGACGCTCAAGGACCTCTCCCGCCGGGTGGAGGACGTGGCCCGCGGTGCCGCACTGATGGCCGGGGTCGGGGTGAGCGTCCAGTGGGACGAGCATCCGCCGTCGCTGCCCGTGCGCACCAACGAGGCACTCACCGGGCGCTGGGTCCAGGCGCAGCGCCAGCGCGGCCGGGACCCGCTGCCGCACGGCGTGGTCTCGCCCTCCCTCGCAGCGTCCACCGACTTCGGCAACGTCAGCTATCGCGTGCCCGGCATCCACCCGGTGATCCGGATCGCTCCGCCGGAGGTCGCCCTCCACACCCGGGAGTTCGCGGCCTGGGCCGTCTCCGAGGACGCGCGCACCGCCGCGGCCGACGGCGCCTACGGCCTCGCCGCCACCGTGCTCGATGTGCTGCACGATCCGGCCCTGGCCGCTGCCGTCGCCGAGGAGTTCGAGGCGGCGGGCGGAGCGATCGACGTCCCCGGCTTCTTCGACTGACCGCACGCCCCTGAATGGCCGCAGTTCTTTCACTGGCCGCAGCACTTCGAACGACCGCAGTTCTTCCACAGACCGCAGTCCGCCGCGCTGGGCACGAACCGACCCACCGGCAGCCGCCACTCACCCGACCCGACTGGAGTCACCATGAGCGCCGCACAGACCACGCCGACGAAGACCGGCTTCACCGATCGGGCCCTGAACTGGGTGGAGTGGGCGGGCAACAAGCTGCCCGAGCCATTCATGCTGTTCATGGTCCTGTTCGTGATCACCGGACTGGTCTCCACCGGGATGCAGATGGGAGGGGTGGTCGTCACCGTTCCCGGCTCGGAGGAGCCCACCGCGATCAGGGGCCTGTTCACCGGTGAGGGCATGGCCTGGCTGACCACCAACCTCGGCATCAACTACATCGGGTTCCCGCCGCTGGTCACCGTGATGCCGATCCTGCTCGCGATCGGCATCGCCCAGCACTCGGGGCTGCTGGCCGCCGGGATCCGGAAGCTGTTCGGCTCCTCGCCGGCGTGGATGCTCCCGTACGTGGTGGGCTTCGTGGGCGTGATCTCCTCGATCATGGCCGACTCCGCGTTCGTGGTGGTTCCGCCGCTCGCGGCGCTCGTGTTCAAGGCGGCCGGCCGACACCCCGTGGCCGGTCTGCTGGGCGGCTTCGCCGCCGCCGGCGCCGGCTACTCCACCAACATCTTCCCCACCTCGCTGGACGCCCTGTTCGCCGGCATCACCACCTCGGTGATGGAGGCGCTGCCCGGCTTCGAGTTCACCGCCGTGAACCCGGTGTCGAACTGGTTCTTCAACATCATCGCCTCGCTCATCCTGGGCTTCGTGGCGGGCTTCATCATCGACAAGCTCATCGAGCCCCGACTGACGCGTCAGAACGTCCCCGTGGACGAGATCGGCGTCGAGGGCGCCGAGGACTCCTCGGACAGCGCCGAGCACATGCGCGCCGCCCTCACCCCGAAGGAGAACAAGGGACTGCTGGTCGCGGTGCTGGCGGGCGTCGTGCTCACCGCGCTGATCCTGGTGGCCGTGCTGCCGGCGGGCTCCCCGTGGCGGAACGAGGAGGGCGGCTTCCTGCCCAAGTCCCCGCTGCTGAGCTCGATCGTGTTCATCGTGGTCGCGTACTTCATGGTGGTCGGCACCGCCTACGGCGTCATCGTCGGCACCCTGCGCAACACCCGCGACGCCGTCCAGATGATGTCCGACGCGCTCAAGGAGATGCTGCCGTTCATCGTGCTGGCCTTCATCCTGGGCAACTTCATCTCGTTGTTCAACTGGTCCGGGATCGGCACCTGGATCGCGGTCACCGGCGCGGCGGGCCTCGAGAACGCGGGACTGACCGGTTTCGGTGCGGTGATCGGCTTCATCCTGCTGGCCAGCGTGCTGAACCTGTTCATCATCTCCGGCTCCGGCATGTGGGCGATCATGGGCGCCGTGTTCGTGCCGATGTTCGCGCTGATCGGCTACGAGCCCGCCTTCACCCAGGCCGCGTTCCGGGTGGGCGACTCCGCCACCCAGGTCATCACCCCGATGAACCCGTACATGATCGTGCTGCTGGGCATGCTGCGGAAGTACGAGCCGGGCGCGGGCCTGGGCACGCTGATGGCCCGGATGCTGCCGTTCGTCATCCCGTTCTGGGTGGTGTGGACGCTCATCCTCGCGGTGTTCTTCTTCTTCGACCTGCCCCTCGGCCCGGGCAACGGGATCTTCATGGGCTGAGGTGGGGCGATGGCCCGAGTCGTGGGTTCGGTACCGGGGCGGACATCGAGTCGTAGGTTCGGTACCGGGGAGGTCATCGAGTCGTAGGTTCGGTACCGCTCAGCCCCTCTTTGCGGTACCGAAGCTACGACTCGTTGCGGTGCCTGCCCCGTCCCGGTCCCTGCGCCGGTCCCGGTGTACTGCGCCGGGAGGGGGCGACGAGCGACCACGCTGCACGACCGCCTCCCGCAGAGCACAGCAGCTGGCCGCAGAACCGCAGACGGCGAGGATTCTCTTCCGGCACCCCGGCACCCCGGCGCCCCGGCACCCCGGCGCCCCGGCGCCCCGGCGCCCCGGCGCCCCGGCCCGCCGGCGACCCGGCGCCAGG
>NZ_JBQDLF010000048.1:0-24513 GCF_052095815.1 Brachybacterium sp.
CGTGAATACCCGCCACAGCAGGGTCATTCACCACGAACCGCGAAGAGCCGGTTAAATTCCCCCACACGTCGCTGAGGGGCTGCACTCGTCGGCTTCCGTGGCGTCTTGAGGGGGAGGAGGGGGACCGATGTCGAACGCCGAGACCGGCACCATCACGACGCGGGTGCCTTCGCGACTCGACCGACTGCCCTGGTCCCGCTTCCACTGGCGAGTGGTGATCGGCCTGGGCAGCGTCTGGATCCTCGACGGTCTCGAGGTGACGATGGTCGGCAATGTCGCCGCCCGACTCACCGAGGACGGCAGCGGGCTGGACATCTCCGCCGCCCAGATCGGTATCGCGGGCGCCATCTACATCGTCGGTGCGTGCCTCGGTGCGCTCTTCTTCGGCCAGCTCACCGATCGGCTGGGCCGCAAGAAGCTCTTCCTCTGGACGCTCGTGCTCTACCTCGTCGCGACTGTCGCCACGGCGTTCTCCTTCTCACCCTGGTTCTTCTTCCTCTGCCGCTTCCTCACCGGCGCCGGCATCGGCGGCGAGTACGCGGCCATCAACTCCGCTATCGATGAGCTGATCCCTGCCCGGGTGCGCGGGCGGGTCGATCTGATCATCAACGGCAGCTACTGGCTGGGCTCGGCAGCGGGCTCTGCGCTGGCGCTCGTGCTGCTGAGCACAGCGTTCTTCCCCATGGATCTGGGCTGGCGTCTGGCCTTCGGCTTCGGCGCCGTGCTCGGCATCGCCGTGCTCATGGTGCGCCGTCACGTGCCGGAGAGCCCTCGCTGGCTGTTCATCCACGGCCAGGAGGGTGAGGCCGAGCGGATCGTCCGCGGGATCGAGGAGTCGATCGAGGAGGAGAAGGGCACCGAGCTGCCCCCGGCAGAGGACTCCCTCACCATCCGCCAGCGCACCAGCATCCCGTTCCGGGAGATCGCCGCCGTCGCGTTCCGGAAGTACCCGAAGCGCTCGGTGCTCTGCCTGGCCCTGTTCGTCGGGCAGGCGTTCCTCTACAACGGCATCACCTTCAACCTGGGCGTTCTGCTCTCCTCCTTCTACGGCGTCGGGGCGGCCCTCGCCCCGCTGTTCATCATCTTCTGGGCGCTGTCGAACTTCGCCGGTCCGGTGATCCTGGGCCACTTCTTCGACTCCGTGGGCCGCAAGCCCATGATCACCCTGGCCTATCTCGGCAGCGCCCTGGTGACGCTGCCGCTGGCCTGGGTGTTCCTCAGCGAGGCCGGCGGGCTCACCGCGTTCATGATCCTGTTGGTGATCACCTTCTTCCTGGCGTCTTCCGGGGCCAGCGCTGCCTATCTGACGGTGAGCGAGATCTTCCCGATGGAGACGCGGGCGCTCGCGATCGCCTTCTTCTATGCAGTCGGCACCGCGGTCGGTGGCATCGCCGGTCCGCTGCTCTTCGGCACCCTCATCGCGACCGGAGAGCGTGCGCCCGTGGCGATCGGCTTCCTCGTCGCCGCGGTCGTGATGTCACTGGGCGGCGTCGCCGAGCTGCTGTTCGGGGTCAAGGCCGAGGGCCAGAAGCTCGAGGACCTCGCCACCCCGCTCACCGTCCAGGACGCCGACGATGCGGAGGCCCCCGGCGCGGAGGGCGATGGCGCGCAGGCCGATAGTGCGCAGGGCGATGGTGTAAACGGCGATGACACCGGCGGCTCCTCCGGCCCGGGCCCGGGCCGGGAGCGCACCTGATGCCGGTGGGGTGCCTGGTCTTCGGCCATCGCCCAGCGTTCCGCGCCGAGGGGCGCACCATGCGTTGGGAGTGCGAGCGCGGCTGCGCGGAGGGTGGCGGCGAGAAGACCTACTCCACCGCGGCGGAGGCGGAGCGGTTTGCGGCGGCCTTCGACCGGCGCGGCGACGACGGGCTCGGGAAGAACGCCCCCCTGCTCGGCATGTTCCCGCTGCGGATCTGGCAATGGCTGCGCCGCCGGGGCGGGCCCGAGGGCTGAATCGTCGGCGTCCGACGTAGACCGATTGTCGGAATCCGCCTCAGTCAGTCGGCGTCCGCCTCAGACTGATCATCGGCGTCCCTCTCAGGCCGTCGGCGGCTCGAGCAGGCGGGAAGGATGAGCGGGCGCGGAGGAGTGCCAGGACTGGGTGCGCTCGTAGGTCTCCCAGCCCATCGCGACGTAGAGGCCGTCGGCGCCGGTGGGGGAGTCGTCGTCGACCTCGAGGTCCACGTGGGTGCGTCCACGCTCGACGGCGTCCTGGATCGAGGCGTTCAGCAGTGCTTTCGCGATGCCGTGGCCGCGGGCGGAGCGGTGCACTCCCAGGTACTCCAGGTAGGTGCCCTCGCCCAGGGTCTCGGTCGCCGGGATCACAGCGGCGACCAGGCCGCCAGCAGGCAACCAGACCCCGCCGCGGTCGATCTCGGCGATCCACCAGTGGTCCCATCCCGCCTCCTCGGGGTTCTCGATGAGTCGCTGGACGAACTCGGCGAAGGACTCCCGGTAGGAGTTGAAGTGGTCCGCGAAGGACTCCTCGAGCATCCGGTGCACGGTGCGCACGTCCTGCGCGACAGGCAGGCCGGATTCGTGGCGGTGGACCTTCCTCACCCGAGTGCCCTCTCGTGGCGCGGGAAGTCCGGGCAGCTCGGCGGGGTCCACGGGGCGTCGCATATGCAACCAGGTGCGCACCATCGAGTAGCCCGCAGCGGTGAGGAGCCGCCCGCGGTCGGTGTCCAGTTCGTTCGCGTCGGCGTCGAGCTGTGTGCGCTCCACCCCGCGTGCTCGGGCGAAGGACCCGCCCACCTCGACCGCCCAGTCCAGCAGCGCGGCGGCCAGGGCGTCCCGTTCGGGGGCGTCCTCGGCGATCACGAACTGGACGTTGGTGCGGCCGGTGGCGCGGTCCTCCAGAGCCACCCAGGCGAGCGGGTCCTTATCGAGCGAGGGGGATCCATCAGCGGCGACGGGCACCACCACGACCTCGCGGCGCGCCCAGGACTTCAGCCCCACCATGCGCGAGCGCATCCCCGCCTCGTCGGCCACCCCACCCGGGGTGTGGCGACGGATGTCCGCGGTGACCAGCGCGACGACTGCAGGAACATCGGCCTCGATCGGCACCCGGGTGGTCAGTCGACCCTCCAGGGCTGCGGGCATCGTGGGCGGGAAGTGATCGGTCAGCAGCATCCGTCCATCTTTTCACGATTCGGCCTGGGGCCGCGGAGCGCGGTGCTTCGCTCAGCGCTCGTCGGCCGTGACCGACTCCCGGTCCTGGGCGGAAGAGGCGGCGCCGCCATCGCCAAGCTCGCCCGCGTCCGCAGCCTCGAGCTGCTCCGGATCGATCACGGGGATCGGCCCGGTGCGCGGGTGCGAGTCCTGCGGCTCGGTGCCTGTGCCGCCGAGCTCGGCGGCCGCGTCGGCACCCGGCTGGGAGGCGAACTCGTCCGCGGACTCGACGGTCTCGCGCAGCGGCACGTGCTTGATGAACAGTGAGAGCACCAGCGCTATCACTGCGAAGGGCACGGCGGTGAGGAACACCATGTGCATCGCCTCGCCCATGCCCATGCGGATCGGCTCCACGAGGATCTCGGGCAGCTCCGAGAGCGCGGAGGGATCCAGCGCCGCGTTCTCGAGGCCGGAGACGTCCGCGCCGCCGGAGGCCTGCAGGGCGGCGAGGTCCTCTGCGGGCAGCGCTGCGATCTGCTCGGTGATCGAGGTGGACATGGAGGCGGTCATCACGGTGCCCAGCACCGCGATGCCCACGGTCGAGCCGATGTTGCGGAAGAACTGGATTGCGGCGGTGGCGGTGCCGAGCTCGCGACGTGCCACGGCGTTCTGCACGATCAGCGTGTACACCTGCATCGACAGGCCGAGTCCCAGACCGATCACGATCATGGCGAGGGTGAGGTGCCACTGGGTGTCGCCGTACTCGAGGGCGACCAGCAGGACGTAGCCGATCACCATGATGATGCCGCCGACGATGAGGAACGGACGGTAGCGGCCGGTCTTCGAGATCAGCAGGCCCACGATGATCGAGGTGAGGATCATCGCGACGGACTGGGGGATCAGGATCATGCCGGAGGCGGTCGCGGAGACGCCCATGACGCCCTGTGCATAGACCGGGATGTAGATGATCGCGCCGAACATCGCCACGGCGATCGCGAAGGAGGCCGCGACCGACAGGGCCACGATCGGCCGCAGCAGCAGCTGCATCGGCAGCAGCGGCTCCTCGACCTTCGTCTCGATGATCACGAAGGCGATGAGGAAGGCGGCGGCGATCGTATACATGCCCAGGATCACGGGGGAGGTCCAGGCGAAGTCGCCACCGCCCCAGGTGGTCGCGAGCAGCGCGATGACCAGGCCCGGCGTGAGGGTGACGATGCCCCAGTAGTCGATCTTGCCGTGCTGATCGGCCTTCTCCAGGTGCAGGAACTTCATGATGAAGACGAAGGCGGCGATCCCGATCGGGAGGGTCAGGTAGAACAGCCAGCGCCAGCCCAGATGGTCGGTGACGACGCCTCCGATGAGCGGCCCCGCGATCGAGGTCACGCCGAAGACGGCGCCCATGATGCCCTGGTACTTGCCACGCTGACGGGGCGGGATGATGTCGCCGATGATCGTCTGGCTCAGCGGCATCAGGGTGCCCATGCCCAGGCCCTGCACGGCGCGGGCGAAGACCAGGAACCAGAAGCCCTCCGCCATGCCGGCGAGGGCCGAGCCGACCATGAACACGGCCAGGCCGCCCAGGTAGAACCAGCGGCGGCCGTAGAGGTCGGAGAGCTTGCCGACGACCGGCACGGACACGGCCGACACCAGCATTGCGGCGGTCGCGATCCAGCTGTAGTGCTCGATGCCGCCGAGCTCGCCGACGATGCGGGGCATCGCGGGGCCGACGATCGTCTGCGAGAGGGACGCGACGAACATGCCGAGCATGAGGCCGACGAAGACGAGCTTGCCCTGTCGGTCCAGGCCCGTGAAAACGGGGGCGGTGCTCGGGCCGGAGGGCGGCGTGGTGGCGGGTGCTGTGCTCATTGAGCTCCTCGGGACAGTGATGTGCTGACGGAATGATGGAGAGGGCGCCGGCGGGCGTCCGATGGTCGTAGCGCGTCACTGGGCCTCGACGGGAACACCCTATCCAACTGTTGCAGTCAATGCACTATTTCACTGAGTGCAGATTTTGTGATCTGTCGGACCTACGATGGTCCGGTGAACGAGTTGACCGATACCGATCAGGGCCTGGGACTGCGCGAGCTGAAGAAGCGCCAATCCCGCATCGCCATGCACCGTGCCGCCCTCGAGCTGGTGAGCGAGCACGGGCTCGGCGGGGTCACCGTCGAAGCGATCGCCCATCGTGCCGGGGTCTCCACCCGGACCTTCTTCAATCATTGGTCCACGAAGGAATCCGCGATCATCGGGGTTCTCAGCGCCGGGGACGACGAGATCGCGGAGCGGCTGCGCTATCTGGCCGAGGAGCAGGGGCCGCAGCAGGCGCTGCGCACGGTGATGCGCGAGGCGATCTCCTCCGCGCCCATCGATGCCGGGCTGCGAGAGCTGAAGAAGCAGGTCATGGCCAAGGAGCCGCGGCTGCATTCCCTCTCCACCGGCAACCTGCACCTGGTGCAGACCGAGATGGTCGAGGCGCTCGCGGCGGTCCTCGAGGGGGAGGACGCCCAGGAGCGGGCGATGCTCGCCGTGCAGATCGGCTTCGCCGTCACCCGTACCGCTTTCGCCGTCTCGATGTCGCGCGGGATCGATCTGGGGACAGCCTTCGACGAAGTGCTGGACCGCTACGACGCGGCCGACGGGCCCTTCTGACCGCGGAGAGAGCCGAGTCTCGCGCGTCAACGCATCAACGCGTCACGCACCGGGCGTCATGCGCGAGGCGTCACGCGCCGGGTCTCACCGCACCAGGCGCCCGTGCCCGCTCTCCCAGCCGCGGCCGTCCGCCAGCCGCTCGGCGACCAGGCGCTCGAGCCGTGTGCGGCGTGGCAGGGCGGTGACCTCATAGGGCGGGCGTTCGCCGAACACGAAGAAGGCCGCGCCGTCGTCGGAGCGCTCATAGGAGAGCCGCTCCCAGCGGCCCGCGAACGCACCGAGGTTCGAGTTCGCGCCGAGCTCCTCGGTGAGCAGCGGGTTCACCAGCCAGGAGTCGCAGAGGAACTCATGGCCGAAGGGCGCCGTGTCCGACGGGCGCGCGGTGTCGAGATCGGCGTAGTGGGTGGTGAAATATGCCGTCGCCTGATCGAGGGACTCGTCGACCGCGGCGGGTTCCAGCGGCCCGGTGGCGGGGATGTGGGCACCGATGACCCAGCGCTCGTGCGTCGTTCCCTTCTCGGTGCGATGCAGGTCGAACTGGAGGCGGCCCAGGTGCACCAGCCGCCCTCGCCAGTTCAGCGCCATCCATGCCAGCTGGTGCAGTCCCAGCCTTCCGCTGCTGCGGCGATGGACCCGCATCTGCTGGCCGAGATCCGCGAGCACGTGCCAGTACTGCTCGGCGCTCAGGCCGCGCTCTCGGTGCCAGGCTCGCACCGTCGACGTGCTCACCACGAGCGCGAGGATCGAGAGCAGGCCCTCCCCGGGGGCGAGACGCTGCTGCAGGAGGTTGTGGCGTTCCTCCAGAGAGCCGAGATCAGCCGCGGGCGGCTCGAGCCCCGCGCTCGCCCGCAGCAGGTTCGCGGTGCGGGTGACCTCCGTCAGGATCTCCTGATCCGCCATGGCCGGGGCGATCAGAGCACGGAGCTCGGCATGGTCTTGGCCGGTGATGCCCAGCCGCTCGAGCAGTGCTGGCGTCGAGGGAGCGCTCAGCATCTGGGCGACAGCCGCCGGTGGCAGCTCGTCGGTGGCGCGGACGGCCCGCGGCGGATCGCCGAGGACCTCGAACTGGGCATCACAGCGATCGGTCATGCGCACACGGTAGCGCTCACTGCCCACCGGATGTGAGCTGGGCCGCTACGATTCCAGGGTCGAGACCACGCACCCGTCGGCCTGCGCCGACGCAGGAGGAGCCAGAGCATGAGCACCCAGACCCCTGAGACCCCTGAGACCTCTGGCGGCACCGCTGCGGAGCTCAGCCCGTCGGCCGTCGCGATCCGTGACGCCTACGCCTTCGCAGGCGGTCGGATCCACCTCGGCGCGATGATCGAGGGGGAGACCCCGAACCCCGCTGTGGCAGTGAACCTGTCGGTGGGGATGCTGAACCGTCACGGACTGATCGCCGGCGCCACCGGCACCGGCAAGACGCGCACCCTGCAGGTGATCGCCGAGCAGGCCGCGCACGCCGGAGCCTCCGTGTTCGTGGCAGATATGAAGGGTGACCTCTCCGGCATCGCCGTGCCGGGGGAGGCGTCCGAGAAGCTGTCCGCACGCGCCGCTGCACGCGGCCAGGAGTGGATCTCCCGCGCCGCCCCGACCGAGTTCTTCAGCCTCGGCGGCCAGGGCGAGGGAGTGCCGATCCGCACCACCGTGAGCACCTTCGGGCCGGTGCTGATGTCCAAGGTGCTCGAGCTGAACGAGACCCAGGAGAGCTCGCTGGGCCTGATCTTCCACTACGCGGACAGCCAGGGACTGGGACTGCTGGACCTCAAGGATCTGCGCGCCCTGATCCAGTTCCTCACCTCTGACGAGGGCAAGGGTGAGCTCAAGGGCATCGGAGGGATCTCCACCGCGACCGCCGGCGTGATCCTGCGCAGTCTGACCGCCTTCGAGGCCTCCGGGGCGGATGTCTTCTTCGGCGAACCCGCCTTCGACACGGAGAAGCTGCTGCGCAAGGCCGAGGATGGCACGGGGATCATCTCCTGCCTCGAGCTGCCGGGCGTCGCCACCCGACCCGCCCTGTTCTCCACCTTCATGATGTGGATGCTCGCCGAGCTGTACCAGGACCTGCCTGAGGTGGGCGACCTCGAGGTGCCCAAGCTCGTGTTCTTCTTCGACGAGGCGCACCTGCTGTTCAAGGACGCCTCCAAGGCGTTCCTCGATCAGGTCGTCCAGACCGTGCGACTGATCCGTTCCAAGGGCGTGGGCGTCTTCTTCATCACCCAGACTCCGAAGGACGTCCCCGGCGATGTGCTCGCCCAGCTCGGCAACCGGGTCCAGCATGCGCTGCGCGCCTTCACGCCCGACGATGCCAAGGCGCTCAAGGCCACCGCCAGCACCTTCCCCACCTCCGACCACGACCTGGTCGAGGTGATCCCAGCGCTCGGCACCGGCGAGGCGATCGTGACCGTGATGAGCGAAGACGGCGCCCCCACTCCCGTCGCGATCACCGCAGTGCGCGCGCCGGAATCCTCGATGGAACCGGCCGGTGCGGAGGTCATCTCCGCTGCAGTGAAGGCCTCACCGCTCGCTGCGGAGTACGGGACCCCGGTGGATCGGGAGTCCGCGTACGAGATCCTCACCGCACGCGCCGAGAAGGACGCGAAGGCCCTCGAGGAGGGGGCCGATGACGGCGCTGAGCAGGGGGTGAAGGGATCCACGGGTTCGACCTCGTCACAGCCGAAGGCGCAGAACAAGAAGGACGAAGGCGGGTTCTTCGAGAAGCCGGCGGTGAAGTCATTCCTCCGCTCCGCCGGCACCGTGCTGGGCCGAGAGATCACCCGCAGCCTGTTCGGTACGAAGCGCCGCCGCTGAGCAGTCGGGTCAGCCGAGGCTCGCTTGTCGCAGCACCTGTCCCGGCGCGGCACCGGCCTGTCGCAGCACCGGCCCATCGCAGCAGGCCCGGAGATGACGAGAGGAGATGACGAGAGCCCCCGGCATCTGCCGGGGGCACTCGGTGCATCAGGTCCTGTGAGGACCGGGATCAGACGGAGTTCAGATCACTTCTTGCCCTGGTTACACCGGACGCAGGAAATGGTCACTGACCAGCAGTGATGCTTCCGCAGAATTGGGCCGTGCATCTACCGTGCAACACAGGGACGAAAGCGCCCACCCGGTGACTCACCACCGGATGGGCAGACGCACACCTGAGAAAGAGGCACGCGCCATGCACGAGAGTACCGTCCCCACCCGCCTCCCCCTAGAGGGCGGCCCCGTGATCGACGTCGACCCCACCGGCGACCACCTCGAGGTCACCATCACATGCGCCGGCCGTGCCCGCGCCGGGATCGCCCTCACCCGGACAGAGGCTCGCCGCCTCGCCACCGCCCTCTTCGATGCCGCGGCGCCCAGCTTCGCCGACAGCGACCCCTCCGAGGTCGCCGAGCACGTCACCGCCGTCAACACCGCCCGCCAGGCGGTGACCCTGTGAGCGCCGTCAAGGCGTGCAGCAAATGCGGCGAGGTGAAGCCGCTTGAGGACTACGGGCGGAACAGTCGCGCCTCTGACGATCTCTTGGCAGAGTGCAGGGCGTGCAAGAGCGCCCGGAACCGGGCCTACTACGCCCGGAACGCCGATGCCGAGCGTGCACGGAACCGTGAGCGGTCCAAGTCGTCGGCGGGGCGAGCATGGCGCGCCCGATACCGCGCCGAGAACGCCGAGCATGAAGCGGAGACGAAAGCTCTCTACGTTGCCCGGAACGCCGATGCGGTCCGCGAGCGAAAGGCACGGCACTACCTAGAGAACCGGGAACAGTACGCGGCCTCGTCGGCTCGCTACCACGCCGAGAATCCCCATCTGCTGTGGGAGTCCGGCTACCGGGCCCGCGCCCGCAAGCTCGGTTTCGATCCGGTGGTCGAGCGTTTCACCCGCGCCGAGCTCACAGCCCGTTACGGCGACGCCTGCGCGCATTGCGGAGGCCCGTTCGAGCAGCTGGACCACTACCCGGTGTCAGTGTCACGCGGCGGCGCACACACGCTCGAGAATGCGCGTCCATCCTGCGCTGACTGCAACCTCACGTCCTGGAAGGGCACTGAAGACGCACAGCAGGCCGTCTGAGACGCCTACAGGCTCACCAGCGGGCATCCCTCACTGGCGGGCCGATAGGCGCTCTCAGGCGCTCACAGCGTGCTCTCTCTACGTCACACGCCGCCCGAGGCATCGGGCATTCAACAGACGGCGGCTATTGAAGGAACCTCACGAATCGCCCTGAGCCGGGGCGGCGTACCCGAAACGCGATCGGGACGATGAACGATTAGCGGTCTGCCGATTCGGTAGGGCGCTACTTGTGCTACCAGTCGTAGGCGGTTCTGAGGTCGGCGGGCTTGTGTGGCGGGGCAGGGGACCAAGCAAAGGCGACCCGTAGGGTCCCGTCAGCAGTGGCACGCGCAGCGTGGGCAGTAGACCCCACCCACCGTCGTCCTCGCCGCGTGAACCCATGGATCGACCCCACCCCCTCCGATCCCATGGAACGGTTGACGATCGGTCCCCCCCGCGACGTGGACAGTGTGGACGGTTGTCCACGTGTCTGCCGCAGTTTCGGGGGGTCCGTGCGGGGTGCCCGATCTGTTGACCAGGCAGGATGCAGGACGGGCGCGGTGGACGGGCGGGTGTGCCGTGGACGGTTGTCCACATGTCCACATGTCCACGTGATGCCCAGCGGTCAGGCGGCGACGGGCTCCCGCTCGAGGATCTGCCGGACGGTGGCCGGCCACCACTTCCCGCCCTTCGCGGTCGGCACTCCCTCGGCGGTCATGGTCTCCGCGATACCTGCGAGGGTGAGCCCCTCGGCGCGCAGTTCCCGCACCCGCGCCTCTGTCTCCGCTGCCAGGACTCGGGGTCGTCCGCCGTTGCGCATCCGCTCCCGGGACGCTGCCGGCATCTTCGCCATGGCCGCGATGGTCCGTTCACGGATCCGTCGGCGCTCCATCTCGGCGAACGTGACGGTCACCTGTGCCATGGCGCGCCCGGTGATCGAGGTCGTGTCCACTCCGAGGTCGAGACAGACGATGCCCCAGCGCTGGGCCTCGGCGTCCTCGAGCCAACGGGAGAAGTCGGCGACGGAGCGGGAGAGGCGGTCGAGCTTGGACACGGCGAGCACGTCGGCGCGGCCTGCCTTGAGGTCTGCGAGGGCGGCGGCGAGGATCGGCCGGCCCTTGAGGCTCTTCGCGGAGGCGGCGTCTTCGCGGCGCAGCTCGAGGTCCCATCCGTGGCGTGCTGCCTCGGCGGTCAGCTCCGCAATCTGGACTTCGGGGCCGATGTCCTGTTTGTCGGTGGAGACGCGGACGTAGCCGATGACGCGGAGGGTGCTCATGCCCCCAATATACATATGGGGTCCCCGTTTTGTATAAGTTTAGGGGGAGGGGATGCCGTCTACCCCGTCACGCAGCCCCTGCGCGTACCCCGTGAGGCGGGCGCGGGTCATCCGGTCCACCTCGTCCTCGCCGTCCTCGGGAACAGCGGTCATCATCCGGTCGATCTGGTCAGCAACTTCGAGCGGGTCGGGCGTCCGGTCGGTCATCTGCTCATCCTTGCATCGCGTACGGGAAGGGAATGGCCCGCCCCGGGGTGGAATCCCACGAATAGCCCCAGGGACGGGCCGGTCAGTGCGCGGCGTCCAACCGCATTGCGTCTAGTCCTCGAGCTTCACGCCGCGGGACCCGAGGACCCGGCGCAGCATCGCTAGCTCGCCGTCGATCCGGGCGGCTTGCACATCGGACAGGGACTCATCGAGCGCCGCTTCCGTGAGCTTGAGCTGCGCGTAGATCGCCTGCCACGTGTCGAGCCATTCCGCTTCCGTGAACCTCTCCCATGCGGCCGCGTCTTCGCTCATGCCGTGATCCTCTCGCATCATCGGGCCGCGCCGAGACGGGCACGGACATTCCATCCGTAGGTCGGCTCCTCGGGCTCCTGCTCAGCCTCGGCCCGCTCCTGCTCGATCGCCGCGGCCCGCTGCGTCTCCGCTGCCGTGGGCAGGCCGGCGTTACGGCGGGCATCGACGTACTCGAGGACGTAGGCGGGCACGTTGCCCCGTTCCGCGGGCGGGACCTCTCCCCGGTCGAGAGCCCCCGTCATCCGGTTGACGCTTGCCTCGTGATCCCAGACTGCACCTTGGAGGGACGCAGCACGGCTCGCCTTCACCGATGCGCCGGGCGTGCGCTCGAGCCGGTCAAGGTCGTCGAGCGTCACGGGCCGGTAGTCGGCACCGTCGAGCTCGGAGACCTTGCCTAGCAGTGCGTCGAGCTTGCGGCGGTGCTCGGCGTGGGCTTTCTGCGCGGTACGCAGCTCGGCCTTCGCGTCCTCGAGGCCGGCGCGCACCACGTCCTCGAGCGCGTTCACCTCGGCCGCGGCGGCGACCTTGCGGCCCTGCTCAGCGGCGCGGATCTTCCCCGCAGCCCTCGAGTACGTGTCGGCGTACTGGTCGAGCTCTGCCGGGTCGGCGGGTGCCGCCTGCTCGGCCTTCGCCCTGTCGGCCCGCGCCTGTTCGATCGCGTGGTCCCATTCGTTGATCTTGCCTCGTGCGGCCTCGAGGGCCTGTCGTGCCTTGTCCAGTGCGTTCGCCACGGCTACTGCTCCTTGCTGGTCGGTTTCTTCGGTTCTGAGATGGGGACCGGTCGGCCCCCGGGTGAGGGTTTCGGGCGGGGCTTCCGCCTGGTCATCGCCGCTGCTCGGAGACGGCCACGTACTCGCCCACCTGCCCGCGGTACACCTTCGGCGCGGTCGTCGTCCGTGCCTCCGTGGTCAGGGCGGGACGCGGTGCGAGGCGCTTCCGCTCACTCGCCAGGGTCTCCGCTACGGCGTCGAGCTGCTGAACGGGGTAGCGGTGCCGGGTCCACGCGGCAGACAGTTCCCGGCGCACGTGCTCCTCGGCCGTCGCCTGCGACTCGCCCAGGCGGGACACGTAGAGGCTTGCGAGCTCGGCCTCTTCCCCGCGGCGGGAGTAAACCTCTCGGCGGTGCCACTCGGCCCGCCACGGGTGCGCGTCGGACTCTCCCACGATCCTCTCGGCCTCGGCGCGCTGTGCTTCGGTCACGTCGACCGCGCCGAGCGTGATCGCCAGCGCTGCCTGTGCCCGTTCGCCCACCGGGGCGTTCCGGATCGACTCGTGCACGATGCTCGAGTCTGTGCTGGTGGGGTCTGGTGCAATGCCGAGGTCTCGGCGGTAGTCGGCTTCCGTGTAGTCACTCATGCTGTGATCCTCCGATCCGCCACGAGGCGGTCTAGGTCGTCTGCGTCGACGGACCATCGGCCCGTCCTGTCCTGTCGCCCGGTCAGGTCCCCGGCGCTTAGCAGTTGACGCACGCGCCGCTCCCCGACTTCGAGGGCCGCAGCAGCGGCGCGCACGTCAACCTCGCTATGGAATCCACTCGGAGGGCCGAGCGGTCCCGATTCTGTCGAGTCCAGCCCGGCGAGCACTTCCGCGGTTCCGAGGTCGGCAGGGATCGGGCGGTCGACGGCCTCGAGGCGCTGCTGTTCGGATTCGCGCAGGTCTGCCACGCCGTTACGGATCGAGGCCGCGATGTCCGGGCGTCCCCGTTCCGTGTATCCCCGGATCGAGTCGTCTACACGGTCGCGAACCATGGCCCACACCCATGCGGCCGCGTACCCGTCGAGGTACGCGCCGAGCGGGCGCCGGCCCCTCGGGAGCAGCTGCCCGGTCATGCTCCACCACCGATCTTCCGCAGCTCGAGGACCATCGCGGCCTCCGCGGCCTCCCGCTGCCCCGTAGACAACCCAGCAGCGTCCAGACCGACCCGGAGCACCCTCGCAACCTGTTCGCCCTGCTGTGCGCTGATATGCGTGAGGCGCGTGTCGAGGTCAAGGCGGGCCACGAGCTCGAGCACCTTCGCGGTGCGGTCCATCGCACGCTCGAACAGCACCACGTCGGCGCGTACCTGGTCGCCGCCCATGCCGGTCGCGCTCGAGTAGCCGTCCAGGGACTCCACCCGTTCGCGCAGCACGCGCTGCCAGGCGACGGCATCCCCTGCGGTGGTCAGCATCTCCCGGTACACGTCGGGGAGGGTCAGCGGCCCGCGTGCGTCGGTCAGGCGGGCAACCTCCCGTGTCGCCTCCTGCTCCGCGAGGCGGCGCTCGGAGGCGGCGAGCACGTTCGGGATCTTGCCGCCATGGCTTGCACAGACTCGCCCGCCTCGCATCGGGGGACGCCCGCACTGCTCGCCGGCACGATTCTTTGCCTTGCATCGCTTCGGGTCAGTCACTGGTGCACCTCCTCGAGCTCGTCGGCGATGTCGTGCAGCCGGTCCGCGACCCTGCGCAGGTACCGGCCCGGGATGAACACGGCCACCCCGCCTGCGCGGAGCTTCGCTCCGGGTACTGCCGATGGGGTGCCGCGGTCCCATGTCCAGCGGAGGACTCGGGGCGTGGGGCGGCTCATAGCAGCCCGTCCTCGAGTCGATCCGCGATGCCGTGCAGCTGATCGGCTACACGTCGCAGGTACCGGGCGGGGACGAATACGACCCTGTCCTCAAAGCGGATCTTCGCCCCGGTCATCTCGCCGATGGTTCCGGCGCTCCATCGCCAGAGACGCACGTGGGGTCCGTGGTGCCTCATCGCGCACCCCCTCGGCGGTGCTGCCGTTCCCGGGCGGTGTACCCGCCCCAGACACCGAACGTCTCGGCCGCGGCGTCGGCGTAGGTGTCGCAGGCATCGAGGACGGGGCAGGACATGCACGCGGCGGCGGCTCTGTTCTGCTGCTGGTCGGTGCCGGTCCAGCGGTCCCGGCCCGCCCCAGCGCACGGGGTGGGACCGTCCGCGAGGATCTGCCGGTGCAGGCACTCCCAGGCGTCCAGGGCGTGGGCGGGGACTGCGAACGTGTTGCCGCTCATCCCTCCACCTCCTGCCGGCGGGAGACCACACCCGCCATGCGCACCAGCCGATAGGGCAGATCCGAGACGGGCCGGAGAGAGGCACCGTGAAACTGCACCAGCGCCCGCCCCTGCTCGTCCCACGCGACGACGGGAAGATGGTCATGGAACGTGCGTCCGGTGCTGCTCGTCCACTCGATGACTGCTGCCATACGTGGGTTGCTGTTCGGGATCATCGGGTACTCCTGGGGAGGGGTGTGGACATGTGGACATGTGGACACGTGGACGGGGCCGGTCCGCAGAATCCAGGGATTGTCAGCGGCTCTCGCCTCTCTGACCTGGGGTGACGTTTCGGCGAGGGGTGTGGGCCTGCGGCGGAGGTGTGGACAGTTGTCCACGTTGTCCACATGTCCGGAGAGGTCAGCACGGGTACACCTCATTGCCGGAGCGCTCGAGCTGCCCCGCGTCCATCGCCCTACCGATCGCCTCGGAGAGAGACGAGCGGTCACGTCCTGCAAGCCGTCGGTTCAGTTCGCCTTCGGTGATCCCGTCGGGATTGGCTCGAGCGTGCTTCACGATCAGAGACGCGATCCGATCCAAGCTCTTCTCTCGCAGCGTCTCCCGTGCCGTCACGCGGGCGTCGGCCCGCTCGGCATCCGCGAGCCCCTGCGTCCGTGCCCGCTGCCGTTCGATGTCATCAAGCGCGGAGACACACACGGCACGGGACTCATCGGACTTGAGCATCACGTACCCGGCGAGACGCCAGTCGTCCCGGTTCACGGACTGCCGGCCGTCGAGCACGCCGAGCGCGGCGGCGACCTTGAGCCGGGTCTGCATCGCGTGTCCGTCCAGCGGGTCAGCGTCCCCGCGGAGGGTCGCCACGCGCTTCTCACGGATCGCCTGTGCGGCTTCGGCGGGCACTTCCATGTCCCACGGCCCGGACGGCCACGGGATCGTCGGGAGCCGGTACGGGGCCGGCTCGGCGGCGTCCAACGTCACGTCAGGGTCAATCGTGGGGAGCCAGACGAAACGCTGTGGAGTCCCCCCGTCAGCATCGCGCAGGAGAGTGCCGGATCGGCCAGGCTGCACCCCGGCGATCATGCCGAGCCGGTACGTGTGCGGCTCGAGGATGACGGATTTCTCGGTCGCGGCGTAGGTCGATCCGAGCTGTTCGCCGGAGTACGCGGCGCGTAGCTGGGGCATGAGAGTTGAGCCGGTCCGCTGCCCCTGTGCTCCGAGATGGTCGATCTCTGAGACCTCGAACAGAATGCTCGTGTTGACCATCCTGGTGATGGGCAGGCGCTCCCCGTTGACCTCTTCCGTCTCCCTCGTGGCGAATGCCCTCACGAGACCTTCCCCGGACCCGAGAGGCATCACGGGGAACGGCTGAATGATGGTCACGGCTTCGGCGGCGGCGCGCATAGCCGCGCCCTTCCCTGCACCGGACGCACCGACCAGGGCAACAAACAGGTTCAGCGATGCCCTGCCACCGATGAGGGGAGGCAAGGTCACGTTCGCGGGAACCGTGGCGAGGGAGCGCAGCAGGACGGTGCCGAGCACTGCCCACGGCGAGGCGAGGCGGGCACGGGCGAATGCGTGAATGCTTGCGAGGTGCGGGCGTGCCGTCCATAGCTGGTCCGGTCCGTCCACGGTCTCGGCGGTCATCTCTGCCTCGAGGGCGAACAGATCCGAGCTCATCGGCGCACCTCCCCGCGGAGTCGGTCACTCTCGGCGTACACGCGGGCCATGCCGCGCATCCCGTCGGGGTGCTTCGGGAGGGGTCGGGTATCGAGGTAGGACCCCCAGGGTGCGGCGGGCGGCTTGCCGTACTCCCGCCAGATCGCGGGGGGACTGTCAGGGTCCATGAGGGGTCCGTGCAGCATCGCCAGGCCACCGTCAACGGGTGCGGGCGTCTGGTGCAGATCATGGCGTGCGCGGCTAGACTGGGCCTTACGTGCCGCCACAGCACTTCTAGCCGCTCCGGGTCCGCCTCCGGGGCGGCGCTGCTGTTCTAGAGCGGTCATCGCGCACCCCCCGACTTCGCGGAGGGGATCGGGACCAGCAGTGCGTCGACTTCGTTGAGGTCGATCCGAATAGCGCGCTTCCCGACCCGGTATCCGGTGAGGTCGCCGGCCGCGATCATGCGGCGCACGGTGACGGTGCTCATTCCGAGGTGGTCGGCGACGCCTTCGACGGTTGCCCAGCGGGGGAGGGTCGAGCTCATCGGTTCACCCCCTGACGGATCAGGGCGGCGAGGTGGTCGCGCTGCTCGTCGGTGAGGGGTGGGGCGTCGGCGGTGATCTTGCCGATGCTCGCCTCGAGCTTCGCGGCGGCGAGGTCTCGGCGGGCGTCTTCCGCGTCATCGGCGCGGCCGTACCGTGTGGCGAGGGCGAGGCGGGATCTTGCCTTGAGGATAGGGGTGGACATGAAAGCAGCTCCACAGAAACAGTGCGCACTCAAGCGCGGATTTCTGGGAGCTGGACATGGCTACGATCCCCGGATGGGGAACCCCTGGTGTGGCAGATTGAGGCTCTGCTGCTGGCCTTGCCCTGATCTTACTACATCACGTAGTGGTAGCGGACCAGTGAACCTGTGGAGGCCACGGCCTGCGCCCCTGAGCAGCCGCAATCTCCCGCCGATGCCGGTAGTCCTCCAACGCCCGGAGCATTGCGTCATCCAGAAACTCGGGGTCTCTCCGCGTCGGCTTTCCGCACTCCCGGCATTCAATCTCCCAGCGCAGCGGCGCGGCCGCGTCGGCGTCGTCAGTCTCAGGGACCACGGTCTGCACCGGCCTGTGCTTCCGACCCTGGCGAACCTCGATCCACCATCGGGCATTGTCGTGACGCTTGAGCCTCATCTCAGCGCCCGTGTCGTGCCACCGGCCCCCGATGCTGCACTGGACCCGCGTCCAAGGTGCTTTCCCCTCGGGGTGCCACTCGTCCAGCAGCCGCCACGTCTCCACCGGGTACCGGCTCGGCGTGAACGGGAGCCCCGTCACCGTACTGTCCTCGAGCACTGGCAGGACCTCGCCGGCCGCTAGTGCCCTACGCCGCTCCTCCTCGAGGTCGGCCCGCGCCTCTTCCCATCGCTCACTCATCGGTCGTCGTCTCCTCGTCGGTCTTGCCTGCTGCTGTGATCGCGGCGCCCAGCGCGTCCGCGATGCTCTTATCCCGCACCTTCGCCGCGTGCTGATAGCGGATCGCCACGGTGGGGGAGGTGTGCCCCAGCCGCGCCATAAGCTCCCGCACCGTCGCGCCAGTGTCCGCGGCAAGGGTCGCGCCCGTGTGTCGGAGGTCGTGCGGCTTCACGTCCTCGAGCCCCGCAGCCTTCGCAGCCGACCGGAAATGCCCACCCCACGTGCTGTAGGCGACCGGCCGCGCCGGATCGGAGGCCATAGGGAAGAGCAGCCCCGCGGCCCCAGGGGCGGCGTGCTCTGTGATGTGGTCGCGGATCATGCCGTCGAGCTCTGCCGGGTAGTGCACGTCCCGGACGCTGCTCGCCGTCTTTGTCGGCCCAATGGGCGTGCTGCCTCCGATCTTCGCGGATGCCGTCCCCCGCACTTTCACGACCTGTGCGCTCCGGTCCACATCGCGGCGGCGCAGTGCCAGCACCTCCCCGGGGCGCAGCGCGCACATGGCCGCGAGCATGACGGCGAGCCGTTCTGTGTCGGGCATCTTCGCCGCGAGCGCCGTCACCTCGGGGACCGTGAGGGCGTGCCCTTCGCGTGCCGTGCGATAGTCGGCCGCGCCTCGCACACGGACAGGAGAGTCGGGGATCTTCCCCTCGGCCACGGCATCGCGGAACACTCGTCCGAGGACTGTGTACGCCTGTGCGCGGGCGGCGGGTTTGCTCTCGGGGAACGTGGCGACCCAACGGCGCACGGCGGCGGGCGTCACCTGGTGGAGCGGGGTCGCGCCGAAGGTGGGCAGGATCCATCGTCGGATGGACGCCTCGTAGTTGTACCGGGTGCGATGGCTGACGTTGAGCGTGGTCTTCCAGCTCTCTACGTACTCGCCGACGGTCGTGTCGTCGGGCTTGCCGCGCCAGGTGCCTGTCTCGAGGGCGGCGCGCTGGACGCTCAGCCATGCGTCGGCGTCGATCTTCGCGGTGAACGTCTCGGGTGCGTTGACGCGCTTCCCGTGGGGGTCGAGGTAGGACGCCTGCCACCGGCCGGAGGGGAGCTTGCGGAGTGCGCCGAAGGATCGGCGGGTGCGTTGTTTCCGGGATGCCACGGGGCCGGCCCCTTCCTGTGCAACATGCGTGCGATACACACAGCCTACTCGTGACTACTCAAGTTCACTTGTGACTGTCGCACGTGTCATGCTAGGTTCAGCATGAACAGCCTGTTTGCGCAGGTGGGACCGGCCCCGGTCTTTCGGATCAGCTCACTTCTTGCCCTGGTTGGCGACGGCCTCCGCCGCGGCCTTCGCAGCGACCGGGTCAAGGTAGCGGCCGCCCTTCTCGACGGGCTGGAAGTCCTCGTCCAGCTCGTACACCAGCGGCTGGCCGGTGGGGATGTTCAGGCCGGAGATCTCTTCGTCGGAGATGCCGTCGAGGTACTTCACCAGTGCGCGCAGCGAGTTGCCGTGGGCGGCGATCAGCACGGTCTTGCCGTCGACGAGGTCAGGCTTGATGCCCTCCTCCCAGTACGGCAGGAAGCGCTCGACGACATCCTTGAGGCACTCGGACTTGGGCAGCTGATCACCGAGACCCGCGTACTGCGGGTCCTGGTCCTGGCTGAACTCGGTGCCGAACTCGATCTCGGGCGGCGGCGTGTCGTAGGAACGACGCCAGGCCATGAACTTCTCCTCGCCGTACTTCTCACGGATCTCGGACTTGTTCATGCCCTGGAGCGCACCGTAGTGACGCTCGTTCAGGCGCCAGTCGCGCTTGACGGGGATCCAGTGGCGGTCGGCGGCGTCGAGGGAGAGGTTCGCGGTCATGATCGCCCGGCGCTGCAGCGAGGTGTGCACGACATCGGGGAGGATGCCGGCCTCCTTCAGCAGCACGCCGCCGTTGGCGGCCTCAGCCTCACCCTTCTCGGTGAGGGCTACGTCCACCCAGCCGGTGAACAGGTTCTTCGCATTCCAGTCGCTCTCGCCGTGGCGGAGCAGCACGAGTGTGTAGGTCATGGTCACAGCCTAACGGCGCGGGGGAGCGGGCGCAGTTCCTGCCCATCGGTTGCCCGCCTCGCCGGGCGCGGGGCGGACGCTACGCTCGATCCCATGCTCAGCACTGCTCCCGGCGCCCTCGCCGACGTCCCCGTCGTCCTGCTCGATCTCGACGGCACGATCGTGGACTCCGGACCCGGCATCTTCGCGGCGCTCGGGCACGCCTTCGCGGCCTGCGACGAGCCGCTCCCCGAGCCCGCCGTGCTGCGCACCTTCATCGGTCCGCCGTTGACGACCTCCTTCCGCGGCGTGCTCGGGATGAGCGCCGAGCGCGCGGAGCAGCTCCGCCTCGCGTATACCGAGCACTACCAGTCCCACGGCCTGCTGGACGCGTTGCCCTATCCGGGGATCCCGGAGCTGCTGGACGGACTTGCGGCGTCCGGGCGCACCGTCGCGGTCGCCACCAACAAGCCGGAGACCACGGCGCGGCGCTTGCTCGAGCACCAGGGCCTCGGGGACCGCTTCGCGCTGATCGGCGGCACCGACCGCGCCTCGGGCAGGAGCGACAAGGCGGCGGTGATCGGCAGCGTGCTCGAGCGCCTGGGTCTCGCGGCCGGGGCGGCGGGCAGGGCGCGGACCGTGATGATCGGTGACCGGATCCACGACGCCGAGGGCGCCTCGGAGCACGGCGTGCCCGCGCTGCTGGTCGGCTGGGGATACGGAGGGCCCGTCGAGCAGGCGGCCGACGTCCCACGGGTCGCGACCGTCGCCGAGCTGTCTGCACTCCTGATGGGCTGAGCCCTCGTGCGGGCGCTCAGGCCTCGAGCAGGATCGTGAAGGGGCCGTCGTTGGTGAGGCCCACGCGCATCATCGCGCCGAAGCGGCCGGTCGCGACGGTGACGCCGCGCTCGCGGATCGCCTCGACCACCTGTGCGACGAGCGGTTCGGCGACGGGCCCCGGGGCCGCGCCGCTCCAGGAGGGCCTGCGCCCCTTGCGCACATCGGCGTAGAGCGTGAACTGGGAGACCACCAGCACCTGCGCCCCGGCATCGAGCACCGAGCGCTCGCCCTCCAGGATGCGCAGCTCGCAGATCTTCCGGGCGATCGTGGCCACCTGCTCGGGCCCGTCCTCGTGGGTGACCCCGACCAGCACGAGGAGGCCTTCGCCCTCGATCGAGCCGACCACCTCACCCTCGACCTCGACCTCGGCACCGTCGACTCTCTGGAGCACTGCACGCATGCCCCGATGGTCGCACAGGGGAACGCGTTGCGGAGGCTGGCGCCAGATCCTGTGGTCAGCCGGACGGATCAAGTCTGGCCAGCCGGGAAGGATCTGGTCAGCCGGGAAGGATCGAGTCGATCCTGCGCTCCTGGGTGGGGGAGTCGTCATCCCCGTCGTGCTGCTGACCGCGGGAGGGGTCCAGCGGGGGCAGCGGCTGGGTCGCCGGAAGGTTCCTGGGCGGGGGTGCGGAGCGAGGGGGAGGAGGGCCGGTGTGCTCGAGCGGGGCGGAGAACTGCGGCGGGGCAGACTGCTGCCACGGTGACGAAGGGTTCTGCGGCACGCCATGACGTGGCGCTGGCTGCTGAGATGCCGGCTGCTGCGACGCGGGTTGCTGCGGCCCGGCGTGCGATGGCGCAGACCGTGGAGGCGCGAACTGCGACGACCCGGACTGCGGCGGTGCTGACTGCTGAGGTGCCGAATGTGTGGGCATGGTCTGCGGGGGCGCCGACTGCTGTGCGGAGGCGGACATGCCCTGCTGCGGAGCGACGGATGGGCGCGATGGGACCTGCGCCTGGGCCTGCTGCTGCGACTGCTGCTGGGCCTGCTGAGGCGCCGGCTGCTGCCCGGTCGGGGCGGGGTCCGGGGCGGGAGCCTGACGCACTCCCGTCGGCCCATGGGTGGGCGGGACCGGCTGCTGGGGCTGGGAAGGGGACCCGGGGCCCTGTACGACCGGTCCTCCCGCAGCGGTAGCGGCGTCCCTGCGACGCTGCTCTGCCCGGCGGGCCTCGGTGACCCACTCCTCGGCGACGCGCACGATCGCTTCGGTGGCGGCCTCCCAGGCGGCCTCCTGCTGCCGGTGCGGGCCGGTGGCCAGGGACAGCACCACGCCCGCGGAACGCAGTGCGACCTCGGTCGGATCCACCCGCTCAGCGAACACCTCATGCCAGGTGCGGATGGCCTCCTCGACCCGCTCCTGCATGGCGCGGTCGATGCGCCCGGCGTTGCCGTAGTCCGCCAGGACGCTGAGATGGGCGAGCAGGCAGGCGAGATCGTCGGCCCGACGGCCCGGACCCACGGTGTCGATGTCGAGCAGGCCCACCACCTTGCCGTTCTCGACGAATACCTGAGCTTCGTAGAAGTCGCCGTGCACCACATCGTGCGGGCGCATGTCCATGCGCTGCTCGAGTGCTGTCAGACCCTCGCGGATCGCTCGTACCAGCGCATCCAAGCGGGGGCCGAGGGCGGGGACGGCGGAGCTGACGATCCCGGCGTAGAACTCCACGGAGTCGGTCCACGGCGGGCGCAGCGGGAGGGAGTACATCGAGGCGGGGAGCCGATCGACGAGGGCCACGAGGTCCTCGGCCCGGCAGGCGCTGACGCCTTCGTCGATCACCGCACGGGCCAGCGGACGGCCGGGGAGCTCGGCGAGGACCACGAGCCCGTTGTGGTGGGCGATCACCTCGGGAACCGGCACTCCTGCGGCCAGCAGACGGTGATGGCGGTCCACGATCTCTCCGCTGCGATGCGGCTGCATGACCTTGAGGAAGACGGCGCGTTCGCCCTGCGAGGCGCGCAGCACGGCGCGACGCCCGGGGCGATAGGACACCACGTCGATCGCGATCGGCACCGACGGGTCGCTGCCGATCGGCGCGCCGAGATCGCGCAGGGTGCGGCCGACGATGTCGGGGTAGCAGACCTGCGGCAGCATCGGCAGCCAGGGATCGTGCGGATAGCGCCATACGCGAACGTTGATGTCCCCGTCGGTCATCACCAGGGTCTGCTCGGCGACGTAGAGGTTCTTCTCGCGCTCGCCGATATGCGCGCTCGCCCCGAACAACTCCTCACGTGCAGGAGCCTGCGGTCCGTCGAGCTCAGGCCAGGAGACCATCGTCCGGTACAGCGCCTTGGTGCTGCGTCCGGGGCGGTGGTCGACGTGGTCGAGCTGCCAGCTGTGCAGCACTCCGCCGGAGTTGCCGACGGCCGAGCGGAGGAGTCCTCCCGCGCCGGGCCCGGTGAGGAGCTCGGAGCCGTCCTGCGTGTGTGACATGGGCGATTCATTCTTGTCATGAGGTCATCAGGCGACAGCGCCTACGATGCTTTCATGGCTGATCGTACCGATAACCTCACCAGCGGGAACCTTCTGGGCATTCCCGAGACCCGACTGCCCGACGACTTCGTCGATGTGCAGGTGGCCGAAGAGCTCGTCGAAGGTGAGCCCCGGGACATCGCCGCCCGGCATCTCGAGTCGCCGCTCGCCTGGGCGACCCTGGCCGAGGATGCGCTCTCCGACGGTGATGACGTGGCCGCCTACGCCTACGCCCGCACCGGTTACCACCGGGGTCTGGATGCGCTGCGCAAGTCCGGCTGGCGCGGCCAGGGCCCGATCCCGGCCTCGCACGCGCCCAACCGCGGCTTCCTGCGTGCCCTGGCGATGCTGGGGGAGACCTCCCGTCGGCTCGGCGACGAGGCCGAGGCGGATCGGGTGACCGCCTTCCTGCGCGAAGCCGATCCGACGCTGCTGGGCTGATGTCCCCGAGCCTGCGCGGCAGAGAACGCGGCAGTCAGCAGGGGCCGTCCGGATCTGCTTGGTAGGATCCTCGCGGTCCTGTGCGCTCCCTGCGCCGCAGGCCCCCGTCAGTCCGTCCTCGTCCTCCAGGAGTCGCCATGCCCGCCGTCGTGATCGTCGGAGCCCAGTGGGGTGACGAGGGGAAGGGCAAAGCCACCGATCTCCTCGGTGAGCGGGTCGACTACGTCGTCAAGCCCAACGGAGGCAACAACGCCGGGCACACCGTGGTGGTGGACGGCGAGAAGTTCGAGCTGAAGCTGCTCCCCGCCGGCATCCTCTCGCCGCAGGTCACGCCCGTGATCGGCAATGGTGTGGTGGTAAATCTCGAGGCTCTGTTCGAGGAGATCGGGATGCTCGAGTCGCGCGGCGTGGACGCTTCGCGGCTGCGGATCAGCGCCAACGCCCACATCGTTGCGCCCTATCACCAGACGCTCGACAAGGTCACCGAGCGCTTCCTGGGCAAGCGCGCCATCGGCACCACCGGGCGGGGCATCGGTCCTGCGTACATGGACAAGATCGGCCGTCTCGGCATCCGTGTCCAGGACCTCTACGACGAGTCGATCCTGCGGCAGAAGATCGAGGGCGCACTGCGCCAGAAGAACGAGCTGCTGGTCAAGCTGTACAACCGGCGGGCGGTCGAGGTCGACGAGATCGTCGAGAACCTCCTGTCCTATGCCGAGCGCCTGCGCCCGATGGTGGTCGACGCCACGTTGGTGCTGAACGACGCGCTGGACCGGGGCGAGGTGGTCCTCATGGAGGGCGGCCAGGCCACCTACCTGGACGTCGACCACGGCACCTATCCGTTCGTCACCAGCTCCAACCCGACCGCGGGCGGTGCCTGCACAGGCACCGGCATCGGTCCCACCCGCATCGACCGGGTGATCGGGATCGTCAAGGCGTACACCACCCGTGTGGGCGCCGGGCCGTTCCCGACCGAGCTGTTCGACAAGTGGGGCGAGTACCTGCAGACCACCGGGGGAGAGGTCGGCGTGAACACCGGCCGCCCCCGTCGCTGCGGCTGGTACGACGCGCTGA
>NZ_JBQDLF010000049.1:0-24338 GCF_052095815.1 Brachybacterium sp.
CAGCAACCCCGATCCCGGAGAGGTCCGGGGCTACGAACAAGGTAACGGGGGAGGGCCCGCTGTGTGACATGACCCCGTGTCATGGGTCTGGGACAAGGCGTCGTGACGGCGGCGGAGGGGGCAGCTACGCCTACTCGCAACTACTCTAAGAATGCGTTTCGAGTAGTTGCGAGTAGACAACGACGGCGCTGAGCCGAGTGCCATCCTTACGTGGGGAGCGACCACATGGCGCGAGGGTCGCGGGCAGAGCGTCCCTCCCAGTGGACGAGCCCGCTGGCGCGCAGCTCCTCGAGCCGCGCACGTACCCAGGGACGAGAGCGAACGGTCTCCTCGACGATGTCTCCTGTGCCCAGCGGGCGGCCGTGGAGGCGGAGGATCGACAGGATCTCCTCGGAGCCGGGAGGAAGCGACTCCTGCTGTTCGGCACTCAATCTGCTCAGCGCAGTGAGACTGAGTCTCACGCTTCCGCTGGTCTGGTGGTACTCGGGATCGGCGAGACCGACGAGGCGCATCTCCTCGAAGATGCGCCGGATGCCCTCGCCCCGTTCCTGAGTGATGCCCAGATCTGAGCAGACGCGGGCGATCCGAGGATTGCGCGCATATCGCGCGATATCCAGAGGCCGGGTCGGATCCGCGAGGCCCGGGAACCGGCCGGGGCTCTCGATCTCGATGCGTGAGGGGAAGATGTTTACGCGGATGTGGTCTCCCGCCATCGAGTAGCTTCGATGCACGACGGCATTGACGAGACCTTCAAGCCATGCGTCCTTGGGCACGATCGACTGATCGGAGAAT
This sequence comes from Brachybacterium sp., assembly GCF_052095815.1. Taxonomy (NCBI): domain Bacteria; kingdom Bacillati; phylum Actinomycetota; class Actinomycetes; order Micrococcales; family Dermabacteraceae; genus Brachybacterium; species Brachybacterium sp. The sequence continues at coordinate 793 of NZ_JBQDLF010000049.1, forward strand.
CTCCCGCCGCTCCCGAGGGCGCGACGATGCGGCATCCACGATTCGATGCAGGCTGCGGCGGCATCGATGATGCGAGGGATCGGTCCCTCGAATCTCTGGTCCTTGCCCGACTCCATGTTCTGTCGACTTCCGGTGCCGGGGAAGTCCTCGCTGAATCGAGTGACACGCACGAACGCCTGCGGCAACCATTCCTGGGGGTGCTCGGCGAAGAGCAGCGCGGCGGCTTGGGTAAGAGCCCCGTCCCGACGCAGCAGGCTCCGTGCCCGCAGCGCGGTGGCATCGTCGGCGGTCGCGCCGATGGCGGACCGGTAGTGGGTGAACTCCTCGGGCACCAGGTCATCCAGGGTGAGCTCCGGGACCGGCTCATGCTCGAAGTGCGAGCTTCCGCGGTCGTAGTCCAACTCGCGGCGCTGGGCGTAGGTGAGCTTCTTGGACTCATCGCCGACGCGCAGATAGACCTCACCGCTGACGGTCTCATGGACGTGCTCGCTGGGTGGGATGTCGAGCCGGAGCACGGAACGCTCGTCATCCAAGGCGATCCGGCTGATCTCCATCCGCACCGGTGGCAGGGTGAAGTCGACCGCGGTCTGTCGGAGCGCGTTCTCCTTGTCAGAGGAGATCAGGTCGCCGTCGAAGGCTCCATCTCGGATGCCGATCACGACAGTCCCGCCTTCGGCGTTCGAGAAGGCGACCAGTGCCCGAGCGAGGTCCCTGGGGGCGATACGGGCGGACTTCCGGTCGAACCATTGGTCCTCCGGCGCGTCGATGAGCCGCTGGAGGCGGTCCCCGGGTGAAGCGGCGTCGAGGTCGTGAAGATAGGTGGTCGACATGAAGCTACTCTAAACTGTTTAGAGTAGCTTCGAGTGGAAGACGCCCCCGGGTTCGAGAGTGCTGACGTCGAGGAATACGGTCAGTCCATCCCGGCGCTTGCGCCCCTCGAGCGGCGCGGCGATCAGATTGCCGAAGCCTCCACTGGGCATTACGTCCTGATTGGGGAACAGGCGATCGTAGGAGCGCAGGTCCATCGACCCGCGCATGCCCATGGCTTCGTGCAGAAGGAACGTGCCCATGCTGCGGGCGGTCGCCGCAGGCACAGCATCCGTGAAGAAGATCCATACGTGCGCGCCACGTCCGGACTGCGAGAGCTCCAGACCTGCCGCGATGCCGTTCGCACGGGCGGCCTTCACCACGGCGAGCGCGTCGATCAGAGCGGTCTTGCCATCGAGATCCGCGGCGAGGAACCAGCAGGTGTTGTCGTGGAGCAGCGGGTACAGGCCGATATGACTGCGTTCGTCGCTCCGCAGGTGCTGGGAGAGCACTGCAGTGCTCAATGGCTGATGCGCAGATGGCGGCCGCCTGTCGTGTGCACGGGGCGGACCTTGCGAGGCGCAACATCTGGGACTTCGAAGAATGTGGCCTGCTCGGCCCCATCGAGCCGTGGGACGGATCCTGACGCCACGCTGCGGCTGTAGAACGCACGGCGCCACCTGGTGGCCCTTCGTGCCGAATCAGATCCCTCACGAGTCCGAGAGCGCAGTGATCGGCGGCGCGACGGTGGGCATGCCATCTGCTCACCACCGGGACGCGCTGGCGCTCGGTCCGACCGATCCGCCACCATGGGCGGATGCCGAAGAAGAAGCATCGCCGCGGAACACAGCGATCGGCCTCCCGGAAGCCCCCCTCGCCGGGTGAGCAGCACCGGCGCCGAGAACGAGACCTGCAGGCGCTGCTCGCCCAGTTCGCGATGTGGCGACGGGAGTCGGTGCCTCAGGAGCAGGCCGACGACGAGGCCGCGCATGTGGAGCCGCTGCTGCGGCTGAAGGACGAGCAGCTCGAGAGCCCCGATCCGAGCTTCTGGACCGAGCAGCTCATCGAGGTCCTGCTCACGCAGGTGGTGCCGCGAAAGGTCATCCAACCGCGCGAGATGGCGATGGCGCAGGCGCCGGCGCTGGGGCAGTTCTTCGCGTTCCTCGAGTCCCGCGGGCGCTGGCACCGGGACGGCCTCGAGGTGGGCCGGGCCCGTCGGGTGCTGGAAGGCCTCGAGTTCAGGGCGCTCGAGGCGGCCGACGATCCCACCGCGCGATCCTTCTCCGGAAACCTCATGACCTACGCCTCCACCCTCGGCGTGGGCCTCGAGGCTTCCGAGCAGTTCGAGGCCTTCGTCCAGTGGTACAACACCGCTCTCACCGATGCGGAACGGCACGAGATCTCGGATACCGGGAGGCTCACGTCCCCGTCGACGACCTTCGATCCCGCGGAGTGGCCCGGCGCGGCCGCGCCGGCTCCGTCGGGCGGTTCCGCGTTCTTCTCGGACGCGCCGGGCCCGGGCGCATCGAGCGCTGCCGATGCCCACGCAGATGCGCCGCCTTGGCCGTGGTTCCTGCCGGACCGCTCCGAGATGGAGCAGCCCCTGCTCACCCTGGCCCAGGCGGAGGAGGAGCCGAGGGCGATCGCCGCCGAGCACGCGGAGGTCCCGCTGGTGCAGCGGGCGGCGCAACTGCTCGAGTTCGTCGGGGCCGAGCGCGCTGCGACCGTGACCGGAGCATTGAAGCTGGTCGACGTGCGCGACCTGATCGAGGAGTGGGGGCTCGACCTGGGACCGGCGACGCTCACCTCGATGTGGCAGGTCGACGAGATCACGGGACCGTGGATCGCCCTCCTCGCCGGCGGATGGATCGAGATCGCCGGCGCCAAGGTCCGCTCGGCGGACGAGGCTCCTGCGCCCTACGTCCCGGCCTCCGAGGACGCGGAGAGCTTCAGGCTGTTCGCCCGGGCCACGATGATGATGTTGCTGATCTCGATCTCGCAGGAGGATCCGGAGGAGAACGGGCTGCGCGGCGGCGAGGACACCATGGCCGCGCTGCTGTTCGCGGCGGGCCCGGCCGGGCTCACGCTCCCCGAGCCGTTCAGTGATCTCAGCGAGGTCCTGACCCCGTCTCCGGCATCGGGCAACCGGCCGGCCCTGGAGAAGGCGCGGCGGCTGTGGCGCGCGCAGAGCGATCTGGCGCGGCTCGCCGCGTTCGGGCTGCTCTGGCACGATCAGGAGGCAGCCGACGGGAGCCGCCGCTTCCACGGCAACCATGCGACCCTCGCAGCGCTGATCTCCGCGGTCGACATCCTGCGGGAGGCCCCTCGCTGAGGCAGGATGGCCCCATGGGATCCACCGATGACACGCCTCTCCTGCCCGGCGACTGGGGTGCCGTGGAGCAGGAGCGGGATCGTGTCCTGGACGCACGGCGGCAGCAGAAGGAGCGCGACCTGGCCTGGGCTCTCGTGGTCGAGTTCGAGGACTGGCTGCGCGAGGACGAGCACGAACCTGACGAGGTCATGACCGTCACGCGCACGGTCCGCAACCTGCTGCAGTTCAAGGATGATGTGCTGGGCAGCACCGATCCCCTCGAATGGTCCGAGGACCTGCTCAGAAGCCTGGTGAGCGAGGTGTTCCCCCAGAAGTTGCCCGAAGGGCTCGACGACCCTCGGGACGCGGCGGTGGATCTGCTGCCGTTCGTGAGCTTCCTCGAGGAGACCAAGCGCTGGCGCAAGCGGCCCCTGCGCGGGTACGAAGCCCGGATGCTGCTCTTCTCGCTCGCATACCCCGCTCCCGAGGACTGGGGGCCGGGCGTGGTGATCCGCTCGAGCTGAGGGCGGCGCGATCTCCGCCCCGCCCCCGAACTTCCGTGAAAGACTGACCCTGCTCTTTCCACTCCTTCGAAGGATTCTTCATGAGTACGTTCCTCGGCATCGGGGCGGTGGGGGTCGTCATCGCGGTCCTGATCGTCCTCCTCGTCGTCGCGTTGATCGCCTTCCTCATCATCCGCGGGTGGATCAAGGTCGCTCGCGCGGATGAGGCCCTCGTCGTCTCTGGCAAGAGCCAGAAGAACGCGGACGGCACCACCTCGGCGACCACGGTCGTGGTCAACGGGAAGGCGCTCGTCAACCCGATCACCCAGCGCCACGAGGTGATCTCGCTGCGCCAGCGCCAGGTGAACATGCGCGCCGAGGCGCAGTCCGCGGACAACGTCACGGTTGCGGTCGAAGCCGTCGCGCTGGTGAAGATCGGCTCGGCGGGCGAGCTGGTGCGTCGGGCGGCCGAGCGCTTCGCCTCCCAGGACGAGGCCATCGAATCCTTCACTCAGGATCAGCTCGAGGGTGTGCTGCGCGGCGTCGTCGCCCAGCAGACGGTCATCTCGCTGATGCGCGACCGGAAGGTCTTCTCCGAGCAGATCGCCGAGACGGTGATCCCGGAGCTGCGCGAGCAGGGCCTGGTCCTCGACTCCTTCCAGATCCGCGGAATCACCGACGATGTCGGCTACATCCAGTCCCTCGGCGCCCCGGAGATCGAGGCGAAGCGCCAGGCGGCCGAGATCAGCCAGACCAACGCCGAGCGCGCCGTGGCCAAGGAGCAGATCCGCAACGAGGAGCAGAACCTCGTCGAGAACCAGGCGCTGGACACGAACCGCGCGAACGCCCAGGCAGAGGTGGGCCGTGCCCGGGCGCAGGCCGAACAGGCCGAGGCGCTCGCCGGCGAGAAGTCCCGCCAGGAAGTGCTCCAGCAGCAGGCCGAGAACAAGCAGGCCCAGCTGGATGCGGACGTCAAGCGCGTCGCCGACGCCGAGCTCTACCGCCGGGAGAAGAACACGGAAGCCGACGCGTACCAGCAGCGTCGCGAGGCCGAGGCCCGTGCAGAGGTCGCCGACGCCGACGCCCGCGCCGTGAAGCTGCGCGCCTCTGCCGATGCTGATGCCGAGCGCCTGGCCGGTGAGGCCAAGGCCGACGCCATGCGCGCCGAGGCCGAGGCGCTGCGCGAGAACCAGGAGGCGCTGCTCGCCCAGCGCGTCGTGGACCAGCTGCCCACCCTCATGGAGACCTTCGCCAAGGGCTACGCCCAGATCGGCAAGATCACCGTGGTCAGCTCCGACGGCAACGACGGCGACGTGGCCGGCAAGCAGTTCTCCGGCGAATCCGCCGGGGCCCTGCGCGGCGTGTTCGACACGGTCCAGTCCACGCTCGGGCTGAGCATCCCGGACCTGATCCAGGGGCGCGCCACCGGCGCGGCCCAGGGTGAGGCGCTCGGGCAGGCGCTGCAGCAGGCGCAGGAGCAGCCAGCGGGGGAGGCCTCGGGCAAGCGCGCTGCTGCGGCTCCGGCCGGTGACGACTCGGTTGACGCCGGAGCGGACGAGACGCACTGAGATGGGACGCCGCGCCACTGGTGCGCGGCGTTCTCTCACCACAGAGGAACCGGCGGTGCGCTGAGCACCGCCGGTTCCTCATGCACTGCCCTCGGGCATGGCGCCGTTCTCGAGGACGCGTCCCAGGGTGCGCGGAGTGCGGACCCCCCGATCCTCAGCGCCGCAGGGTGCGATGCGCGATCAGCGCCGCGATGACCATCAGCCCCGCTCCGATGCCGCTGGTGAGCACCGCGCCGGAGTCGAAGGCGTGCTGGGCGGAGTCCAGCAGCGCCTGGCCGGTGCGGGCCGGCAGTTCGGCGGCCACTGCCGTCGCCCCGCCGAGGGTCTCCGAAGCGGCGGCGTGCTGCGGCGCTGTGAGCCCGGCGGGCACCTCGAGGTGGCTGCGGTAGGCGGCGTTCAGCAGGCTCCCCAGCACGGCCGTGCCGAGGACGGCCCCGGTCTCGTACGCGGTCTCGGAGATCGCGGAGGCGGCCCCGGCCCTCTCGGCCGGGACGGCGGAGAGGATGAGATCGTTGCTGATCGTCTCGGCGGTGCCCACGCCCGCGCCGAGGACCGCGAACGCGATCAAGAGGGTGAGGTCGCCGCCGACGGCACCGGCGACCATGACCAGCACGAATCCGGTGGCGTTCAGGCACAGCCCCGCCACCACGGCGGTGGCCGGGGTGATGTGGCGGACCAGGCGCACCACGAGCAGCCCGGCGATGATCGTCACCACCAGTCCCGGCAGCAGCAGGAGCCCTGCCTCCAGCGGGCTGCGCCCGCTGACCAGCTGCAGGTGCTGGGAGACGAAGTACAGGAACCCCACCAGCGAGAACACGCTGAGCAGGTTCGCGGCCACCGCGCCGGAGAACACCGGGCGGGTGAACAGCGTGACGTCGAGCATCGGCACCGGCCGCGCCAGCTGTCGGCGCACGAAGGCCACCCCGCACAGCACCGCGATCGCTGCGCAGACGATCGCGAAGACATCGACTCCTGAGGTAGAGGCGCGCTTGATCGCATAGACCAGCGGCGTCATCGTCGCCAGCGCGAGCAGCACGCTGACGGGATCCACCGGCCCCGGCGCAGGATCCTTCGACTCCGGGATGAGGAGCGGGCCGAGGAGCAGCAGCGGGAGCATCACCGGGACGGCGAGCAGGAACACCGCACCCCAGGCGAAGTGCTCCAGGAGGAGCCCGCCGAGGAGGGGGCCCAGCGCTGCCCCGCCGGAGAACCCGGCGGCCCAGATCGCGATCGCCGTGCGGCGCTGGGTGGGGTCGGTGAAGATGTTCCGGATCAGCGAGAGCGTGGCCGGCATGAGCATGGCCCCGAACAGGCCCATCAGGGCGCGCGCGGCGATCAGCGTCCCGGCCGTCGGGGAGAACGCGGCCAGGGCCGAGATCAGCGTGAAGCCGCTGCCTCCGATCAGCAGCAGACGCCGACGGCCCAGACGGTCACCCAGACTGCCCATCGGGACCAGCAGGCCGGCCAGGATCAGCGGGTAGATGTCCACGATCCACAGCAGCTGCTGGCCGCTGGGGGTGAGCGCCTCGGAGATCGCGGGCAGCGCGAAGGCGAGGACCGTGTTGTCCACTGCGACGAGCAGGACCGGGAGCATCAGCACGGCCAGCGCCCACCACCGCGCCGTGGCGCGAGCGGGGGAGACGGTCGAGTCGAGAGCGGGCAGCACGGGGACCTCCAGGACGTGAACGGGGGAGCTCGAGACGTGCAGGGCTCGAGCTGCCGTGGGGCTGATCGAGGGCGGTGCCGTTCAGGGCGGCCGTGAGGTGGGCTCTGCACGCCGTCGCCGCCGGAACAGCCACACTAAACCGTCCAGACGGTACAGTTCAAGGGGGAGGGCCCCGAAGCGCGTAAGGTCGCTCTCATGTCCGCACGCGATTCCCTGCTCTCCGCCTATCAGGCGCTCCTTCTGGCCGAGGGGCATCGAGCGACCACCCTCGAGGCGGTCGCGGCCGGGGCAGGGGTCTCCAAGGGCGGGCTCCTGTACCACTTCCGGTCCAAGGAAGCCCTGGCCGAGGCTCTGGTCGAGCGGCTCGACGAGCTGGTCGGCGAGGACCGGGAGGCGATGCGGAGCGCCGAGGACGGTCCGTCGCGCTACTACGTGCGCACCTCCGTGTGGACGGACTCCCCGTTGGACCGGACGCTGGTCGCCGTGGCCCAGCTCGCTCAGGAATCCCATGACGGTGCCCGCGCTGCGATGGCCCGGGCGCGCGACGGCTGGCTCGAGCTCATCGACGAGGAGGTCGGTCACCTGCCGACAGCGCGTGCGATCCTGCTGATCGGCGACGGGCTCTACTTCGATGCCGCGCTCACCGGGGGCGCCGACCATGTCGGTGCCGCACACGTCGGGCCCGACGAGCTCATGCCGGTGATCGGCCATCTGCTCGACAGCGCCCCTCGCTGAGCGCGGTCGGAGTGCCCGACTGCGGCCCGCGTGCTCCCGCCGCCCCGCGAGCTCGATCAGGACCGCGACGACCAACGTACGAGCGAGGTCCTCGGTCGGAGCGTCAGCGAGGAACCCGACGAACTCTTCCTCAGGCCAGGAGCCTCACCCGTCGGACCGCGAGAACCGGTTCGTCATCCGGTTGCTCGCCGTGAACAGCACCGAGCCCAGCAGTGCATCGGTCGCCTCCCGGATCTGCTCGGCGACGGCGGTGTTGGCTGCGGCGAGCAGGGCAGGGACCTCCTCCGCGGAGGCGGCACCGCTGGCCGCCTCGTCGGCCGCGCGCACCGCGGCGTGGCCGAGCGCGAGCGTCCTCTGCTGGTAGCGCTCGATGGCGGGGATGGTCTCGGCGTGGTGCGCGTCGGCCAGCGCGGCGATGAGCCGTGAGGCCCAGTAGAAGCTATCGGTGCTGACGGCCTCACCGGTGGTGGCGAGATAGGCGGGGGCTTCCTGGACGTTCGTGAACATCGGGATCAGCGTGTTGAAGGGGTTCGAGGCGAAGCAGACCCACTGCAGGGCGCGGTGCGACTCGGGCAGGTCCGGGCGGATCTGCAGGATCGCGAGCGCGTTGTGGCGGTTGATGCCGATCGGGCGGAAGGCGCGGCGCTCGGCCTCGGTGCCACGGGACGAGTACGGGTCGAACACGGTGCCCTGGTAGTGGGAGCTGAGCACGTCCTTGACGTCCTCGACGGTGAGCAGGCGTTCTGGGCGACGGCTCCACGGCAGGTCATCGGAGTCCGGGCTCACGCCGGGGTGCCCGCCGTCCCAGTCCTCGCTGGTGGGGTTCAGGGTGCGCTGCATGAACCAGGCACGAGGCGTGTTGTAGACGTGGTCGTGCTCCGAGTGGGAGCCGAACGCCTCGCGGGGGTTGAAGCGTGAGGCGTCCTCGTCGGCACTGTCGCGGAGGGTGAGGTCCAGGTGGTGCTCGCGCACGAACTCTCGCAGATCGGGGCTCGCGAGGTGGTCGCGGCCGGGCCCTTCGGCGTCGCCTACGTCGAAGGAGTCGATGCCCAGCTGGTTCGGCATCGTCACGTAGTGATCCTCCGGCACGCGCCGCGCGATCCAGTGATGCCCGCCCACGGTCTCCAGCCACCAGATGTCCTCGGCATCGGAGAAGGCGATCCCGTTCATCTCGTAGGTGCCGTGCTCGGCCAGCAGCGCACCGAGGCGCTCCACGCCCTCGCGGGCGCTGCGGATATGGGGGAGGACCAGGGTCACGAAGTCCTCCTCGCCGAACCCGCCGGGCTGGTCGCCGTGGCGCTCGACCAGCGGATCCGCGCCGAGCACCCGAGGGTTGGAGGTGATCGTCTCGGTCGCGCTCATCGCGACGTCCGCCGCGTTGATCCCGGCGCAGCCCCAGATCCCCTCGTGCGGCAGGGCGTTCGGGATCGCGGTGTACCGCAGCGGCTCCTCCGGCAGGGCGATCGTGCGCCGCCCGATCACGCTGGTGTAGGTGCGCGGCTGGTTCTCCGGCTGCACCACCACGACCCGCTTGGGATCGAAGGTGCCGTTCGAGGAGTCCTCGGTGCGGGCGACCAGGGGCGAACCGTCGGCGCTGGCATGGCGGCCGACGAGGAGGGTGGTGCAGGGCATGGGGTGGTCACCTCAGGCGGGTTGGGTGGAGTGCGGGGTCGCGGGGTCGCGGTGGGTTCCACGGTAGACCTCAGTAGGGTGTGAGCGGGAGCTTGGCACGTGTCATGCGGTGGGCCGCTCCTCCCACGACTGGTCCAGAGGGCTCCAGATGCCGGTGGTCCGCTGCCCTGACAGCACCTCGTTGAGGCACACCCCACCGGTGCGTAGGGACGCGTCCAGGCTGTAGAGCTCGGGCGGGAACTCCGCGAAGTCCTGCGCAGCTTTCGGGAACTCCGTCTCCCAGGTCGGGTGGGGGCTCTGCAGGGCAGTGGGCAGAGGCTTCATGCGTCGGCGCTGCTGCTCATGGGCCAGCATCTCGCTGAGGCGACCAGCATCTACCTGGACGTCCTGGACGATCCGGACGAGGTCAGCGAGGTCGCGGTACCGTGTCGACGGCTGCCCTTCTCGGTGGATTTCGTACATCGCGCAGACCTTGTCCGCGAAGTGATTCTCGATCGGCACTACGGGGACGGCAGGCAGGCCTCGGATACTTTCGTGGTCGATGATCGGCTCCGGCACGATGTATTCGACCGGTCCGTTGACGTGGCGGCGTGTCGACAGATCGATCGTGAAGGCTTCGAAGTCATCGCCAGCGAGGACGACGCGCAGGTACGCCTTCGCGGACTTCGTCCCGTGCCCGTACTGGTCGCGATGATCGTGCGGCTCGACGCGATCGACCTCCAGGGTGAATCCGTCGCCGACGTCGCGCCCGACGATGTCCCGAAGCTCCACCAGCAGCTCGTCCCCGCCGGCCCAGCCGTCGGCCCGAGCCATATCGACATCCTTCGTGAATCGACCGCCTCCCGTGCGCAGCAGCAAGGCATTTCCTCCGAGCACCATCCATTGATCACCGTCCACGCTAAAGAATCTGCGGTAGAGCAGTGCGAACGCGAACTGCTTGCGGATCGGGTCCGAGGCGACTCCGCGCTCACGAGCCTTCGCGTTCAGCTTCGCCTTCAGGGACATCCTCAGTCCAGCTGGCGTCTGCGGCCTGGATTGCTTCGTCGCCATCGCTCACTTTCTTTCGTTCCGAGGCCTGGACATCCATGCCCTGGCCACCCGAAGGGTTCGTGGCCCATGGGGAGCCTAGGCGCATCGACTTGTTCAGGTCGCGGAGGGTCGAGGAGCGGAGAGCATCCAGAGCGGGCATCCGGAATGATTCGAGCACATTCGACGTGGTGGCTCTCCATCGTGTAGCCGTGTGCTGAGCGGGAAGGCTCCGGATAGCGTCGAGGGCCGGTGGGTCGGCAAGTCCCCATAGGGTGCTCGCACGATCAGCGGTGAGGGTCTTCCACTGGTCCGCGAACATGTCGCCGAAGGTCTTCTCCATCAGCTCGCGGACCGCATCGCCCCCGAGGGTCCGCATGAGAGATTCGCGCGCAGACGCGAGATTCTCCGCGACTGGCGGGAGCCCAGCGCGCTCAAGGCACGCCTCGACCAGAACGTCGCCGTCCTCGAACCCGTGGCGTGCCGCCGCCCTGTCGAGGCGGCGTGCCAGATCGCGTGGCCGGACCTGCGGCGACGAGAGCGCGTCTCGCACGACGTAGGCGAGATGGTCAAGGTCGACGCCGCCGTCGGCGATGTCGCCAACGGTTCGCGGGATCGAGGTCACAGGGAGGCCACTGATGATGGCGACGTCGTCGTCGGGCAGATCACCGCGGTGGATACGCACGTCGGGCTGACTGGTGCGCCGCCTGATCGTCGAGGTGAACTCGTGGTGGGGGGCCACGAGATCGCCGAGACCATGGACTCGAGCGGCTGAGACATGAGAGACGGCGACGTCGGGCTGGCCAAGGCGCTGCTCTGCAATCTCTGTGGGATCAGTGCTCAGCCATGCGGCGTGAAGGTCCTGAAGCGACTCGTCCCCGGCGGTGGGAAGTGCGTAGACGCCTCGGCGGGCCTGGTAGATGAGCTCGCGCTCTCGGAGCCTCCCGAGAGCGACACGGGAGATTCCGTACTGCTCTGCCTGGCTGGTGGTCACGAGTCCTCGCTGACTGGAGCCCAGCTCCTGTAGCGTCGCTAGCGCATCGACTGACCTCATCGCACACCTTCCCGGCTCAAATGTTACATCTGAGTGTTACATCTTTGCCATCAATGTGCCAGGGGGTGCCCCGAAAGTAACAGAGGTCGCGGCGTCAGGGCAGACTGTGCAACTCAGAACTCGGTCACCGACGCAGCGGACTCGCCGTCGGCGACGGGGCCTTGGTGCCCGAAGATGTGTTCGTCGAGGGGCACGATGACGTCAACTGGGCAGAGCTGACCACGTCGCCCCTCACTCCGACTGCAGCACGTCCCGCTCCTGCAGCAGCTTCGCACGCATGGAGCCCAGCAGCAGCCCGGGATCGGCGAGCGCGATGCCGGCGAAGCGATGGGGGAGCGCGGCCGCCTGCGCCAGCGTGCGAGCGCGCTGGCTCGGGGCGCTGCGCAGGTCGAAGGCTGCCCGCAGGTCCTTCTCGTGCAGGGGCGCCGGTGCGTAGCCCATCAGGTCGTTGCCGCGGGCGATGATCGAGACGACCGCCGCAGCGGTGTTGCGGGTGCTCGCCTTCCGTCGCAGCACCGCATCATCGAGCTGGGCGACGCGCACCAGCAGGCGCCGGCAGGCGGTGAGGAGCTCGTTGAGATCGGCGGATCCGGGGTGGTGCTCGAGAAGCGCGGACGCCCCCTCGATCAGGTGCGCGTCGATCTCGGCGGCGAGGTCCCGCAGCTCCTCGGGGAACTGCTCGAGAGCGAGCTCCTCTGCAGGCAGCGGCGTGGTGTTCAGCGTCGCGAGCGCCTCGACCCCGCCCGCCCGCAGAGCGAGATCCGCCAGGCGCAGCGCGCTGGGGTCCTCGAGCTCGAGCGCGAGGTCGACCTGCTCCTCGAGTCGGCGAGCGCGCATTCGCGGATCGGCGTGACGCGCCGGGAACTGCTCGAGCACCGGAGCGATCGCGCTCAGGGTGCGCGCACGCACGGACGGATCCTCGTCGGTCCGCTCGAGGGACCAGGCGATCAGCGCCGGGAGGGCGGACGGGATCAACGTGACCGCGTCCTCGGAGAGGAGCGGGCTCGTGGGCAGCACGTCGGTGACGATCCACTCGGTGAGCTCCGGATCCCAACCCAGCGGATCGCCGAAGCCCGCGTCGAGCAGGATCATCAGGTACGCGACCAGATCATCCAGCGCCTTGCCGTGTGCGAGGCCCACGGCGTGCTCGGAGGCGGTGAACTCCTCGATCAGGTCGGTGCCGTCCTCGAGGAGCCACGGCGGGCGCTCGGGGACGGGGCGAGCGGCATCGCGGGAGACGCCGGCACCGAGGCCGTCCTGGTCGTATCCCGTCCCTCCCTCCGGCATGAGGGTGACGACGAGCTCCACGAAGGGTCGCAGCATCGGCCACTGCTCCCAGTCGCCGGACGGTTCCACGTCCGCCGGAGTCGTGGCGAGGGCCTGGCTGAAGCGGGCGCGCGCATCCGCCGGGTCAACGATTTCGAGGACCTCGTCCAGCGATGTCCCCTCGCGCGCCATGATCTCCCGGTACTTGTCGGTGACCTGCTCCATCGACTCGCCGATCACGAAGGCGTCCTTCACGTAGGGCGCCGGGCTCCACGGGATGTAGGCGATGAGCACGGCCCGCACGCCGCGGGGAAGGGCCAGCTCCACCATCAGGTTCTCCCCGGCACCGTCGGAGAAGGCGACTCCCTCGGTGACGGAGGCCTGCGCGAGCCCGGAGACCTGCGGCGGCATCGGCTGGCGGCGGGCGGTGACTCCCACCCGCGCCCGGGAGCGGAGCTCCGCATCGGGACACATCGCCGCGACCATGTGCAGCAGTGCGGTGGTCTCGGCGACGTTGATCTCGAGGAAGGTGTCCAGCAGGTCCACCCCTTCCGGCAGCTCCTCGGAATGGTGCTGCAGGTCCGCGACCTCCGTGACCAGCGGTGCTGCGGCGACCCAGAACGCGGTGGGATCGTCGGAGCGCAGCGCCGGGCGGAGCACCTGGATCAGGGGGTTCTCCGCCGCCGGTTCGACGGGAGTGGTCGCGGGCCGCGCAGGGTGCGCGGTGCGACGGTGCGGGTGCTGGCGGGCGGCGCCCTGCCCGAGCGGGTTGCGGTTGCGAGGGCGTGGACTCATGGGGCCATTCCATCAGGTGCGGGCCGACAGGGCGAGAAGGTGACGGTGAGGCGCGAGAACGGGAGAGCCCGGCCTCGCACCGGCTACCTCGCACGCGGGCCGCCGACTCTCTGCCCCGGCGGGCGTCCGAGCACGGTCACGAGGTGGGCGCCTTCGACCGGCTCAGTCCCCGTAGCGCATCTCGACCCGGCGATTGGCGGCGTAGGAGGACGGGTCGTCGGGGTCCTCGTTCGCGGCCAACTGCTGGCTGCCGTGGCCGGTCACCTCGAGGGTGAGGTCGGGGCGCTGCGCGGTGAGCGCGTCGGCGACAGCCTGGGCGCGGTGCTCGGAGAGCTCCTGGTTGTCGAAGTCGTACAGTGCCTGGTTCACGGGGCGGGAGTCGGTATGCCCTCCCACCTGGACGCTCGCCCCCTCGGGGATCTCGGCGGCGAGCTCGGCGATGCGGGCGGTGGCGCTTCCCGGCAGGTCCCAGGTGTTGGAGGCGAACAGGATATCGGCCTCGAGCACGATCACCTGGTCGTCGGCCGGTTCGGTGCTGCCCAGCGAGGTGATCGAGCTGGGCGCGACGTACGTGGTGATCGAGTCGTCCAGGACCTTCTGGGTGATCTCGAAGGGCTGCTCGGGCGGCCCCTCCGCCTCACCATCAGCGAGTGCCGGTGGACTGGCGATCGCCAGGACCAGCAGCGCCGCCGCGCATGCGGCGAGGCGGCCCACGGGATGTCGGTCGAGCGCGATGCGCAGGTCGGGCCTCCGGGCGGGGGAGCGGCGCGTCGTGGTGTCGGTCATCGTCATCCCTCCCCGTCCTCGGCGCCGGGCTCACCCGTCGCATCGCTCGGGCCCTGCTCGATCGGGACGTCCTCGAACTCGGGGCCGGCCGGTATGCCGACGTTGACGGTGTCGATCTCGTCCACGGGTGCGGCGTAGTTCGCCCAGTACGCCTGGGTGTCGCCGGAGGCGAGCTCGTGCACGGCCTGCTTGCTGTTCCAGACCCCCTCGGTATCCCAGCTGCCATTGGTGCGCAGGATGTCGTAGCGCTTGAGGTTGACGCGGTCGAAGAGCGCCGGCCCCACGTTGCTGTGGTTCTCCCCGTGCAGCTCCCAGAGCGTGAACGCTCCGGGCTCGGTGAACTCCGGGGTGAAGGTGAGCAGCAGCTCCATGGTGTCGCCGCGAACGCGCAGATGGTGCAGGCCCACGGTCATCGTCCCGTCGATGTCGCCGCTCGGCAGGGTGTAGCTGATCGTATCGACCGCGTCGGCCGGATCGATCACGGCGGCGGGCTCGGCCTCGTCGGCCTCCTGCGAGGGATGCTCCTGCCCGCCGCCGTCTGAGGCATCGGATCCGTCGGCCTGCTCGTCGGCGGTGGGCTCGTCGGCGGGATCCTCGAACTCAGCCTCGTCGCCGCCGCCGGAGCAGGCCGTCATCGACAGGGCGGCCAGGGAGGTGAGGGCCAGCACGGCCTGGCGCCGCGTGGGCCGGAGAGTGCGGCGGTCTGTCATGGTCATGCTCCTTCGGTCGGGCGCCGGCTGCGCGGACGCCATCGATGTGGTCTCACGGTGTATGTCGTCGCGGAGGGCGGTTCGGTTGCATCGGATCTCGAGAAAGTTCTGAGCCGCCGTGAGGTCACTCGAGAACCCGCACCGTGCGCCGTGCCTCCAGCTTCTGCCCGTCGGGGGCGCGGGCGCGCAGCACCACCTCCGCGGTGCCGGGCCCGGAGGCGGTGAGGACCGTCTGCTCGGCATCGACGAGGTGGGAGCCGGTGGGCAGGGACCACACCCAGGAGTCGGCACCCTCCACCTCCGCAGTGAACACCGCCTCCTCGCCGACCCTCACCTCGGCTGGCCCGTCGATCGCCAGCGAGGCACCGCCCGCTGCCGACGGCACGTCGTCGCGGAGCCCCAGCAGGCTGCCGAGCCCCAGCCCGGTGACCAGGGCGAGCACCAGCAGCGCTCCGAGGACGGCGCGACGGCGCAGGCGGTATCCGACGCCGGCGCTGGCCGAGAGCGACGAGGCGGACGACGGCTCGGGGCCGACCGGCGAGGCGGCCGACGGCTCGTGCGCGGCCGGTGCAGTCTCGAGGGCCAGGGCCTCCTCGACCTCGGCGAGCCATGTCGTCGCGTCGGCCTGGCGGGCGCCGGGATCCTCCTGCAGTCCGCGCTCGAGCGTCCGGTGCAGTGCCGCGGGAAGGTCGGCATCCTGGGCGAGCCAGCGCAGCACGGCGGACATCGCCCAGATGTCGGCGCGGATGTCGACCACTGCGGGCCGGGACTGCTCGGGTGGACGGAACCCGTCGGTGCCGGCGGCGACGGTGAGGCCGGAGCTGACTGCGAGGTCCTTGCACATCCCGAGATCGGCGACCAGCAGGCGCTCGTCGGCGCCGAGCACCGACGCCGGCGGCGTGACGGCATCGCCCTGAGTCACACCGGCGACGCCGCCGGTGCTGGTCAAGAGCAGGTTCCCGGGGCTCAGATCGCGGTGGACCAGCCGGGCCCGATGCACCGCCCCCACCGCGGCCGCCAGCGGCCGGGCAAGAGCCAGCGCATCCTCGCGGGTGGCGCGCCAGCCCTCGGCCCGCAAGGTCTCGACGCGCTGACGCAGGGTGCCGCGGTCGGCGAGCTCGAGCACCAGGTACGGCTGCTGCCGGGAGGTCTGGCCGATGTCGTGGACCGTGACCAGGTGCGGGCCGCCGACGCGGCGCAGGGTGCGGCCCTCGGCGATGAAGCGCTCCCGGATCTCGGGGTTCAGGCTGTGGTTCTCAGCCAGGACCTTGACGGCCACGGAGGCGTCGAGTCGCTCGTCGTGTGCGCGGTGCACCGTGGCGAAGGAGCCGACACCGAGCACCTCGTGCAGCCGGTAGTGGCCCAGCAGCTCTCCCATCAGAGCTTCTCGGGAGCGGGCTGGTCCGCGCCCAGCCGGCCGGCGAGCATCGCGCGGCCCCGGCTGACCTGTGACTTCACGGTTCCTTCGGCGCGGCCCAGCCGTGCGGCGATCGCCGCATAGGGCAGCTGCTCGAGGTCACGCAGCTCGACCGGCGCCCGGTAGCGGTCCGGCAGACCGGCCAGCACCTGCTGCACGCTGACCCGGTCCGCGATCAGCGAGCTCATCCGTGCCGCAGGGCGGTGCTGCTCCTCGAGCTCCACGGTGCGTCGCTGACGGCGCAGATGGTCCGCCACCCGTCGGCGCACGATGCTGTGCACCCAGGTGGTCACCTTCGACCGGCCGTCATAGCTGTGGATCGACTGCGCGATCGAGATCAGGGAATCCTGGGCGACATCATCCACGGCGGAGGGATCCAGCAGTGCGGCGCCGGCGAAACGGCGCACCACTCCGGTCGCATCGAGGGTCTCGACGAACAGCTCGAGTGCTTCGGGGAGCGTGACAGAGAGCTGCGCGAGCGCGGCCAGCACCTCGTCCTGCGCGCCCGCGCCGAGGAGAGCGTCGGCGGTGCGGCGGGCGGCGTCGATCCGGCCCGTCGTCAGGTATCGCTCCAGCTCATCGCATGCTCGTGCCGCCGCCTCGGCCGGCGACCCCCGTTCCGTCCCCATGTGCGCGAGCCTATCGTGCGGGTCGTGGCGGCCGGTGCCGGACGTCGCAGGCTGGACTGTGCCGATCTCGAGCCCGGGGGGCGGCACTCCGCTGAGGGCGAGGTCAGGGTGCCCCATCACGCAGGGACCCCACAGGCTCACCCCCGGTCCAGCGCCCCCGGCAGCTCCTCGTGCCACTCCGCCGGGGCCTCGGCCGCCGGGGCCGCCGGCAGCACGCCCTTCCCGTCCGGGTGCGGGATCGCTCCCAGCAGCGCCTTCGTGTAGGGGTGGACCGGATCGGCCCAGACCATCGCCGTCGGCCCGGATTCGACGATCCGGCCGCGGTACATCACGGCCACGCGGTCGGCCATGATCCGCACGACGGACAGGTCGTGGGAGATGAACAGCATGCCCGCTCCGGCCTGGAGAACCAGTCGGCGCATCATCGAGGCGACCTCGGATTGGCTGGAGGCGTCCAGTGCGGAGATCGGCTCGTCGGCGACCAGCAGGTCCGGCTGTGCGGCCAGGGCCCGGGCGATCGCGATCCGTTGGCGCTGACCGCCGGAGAACTGGTGCGGGTAGCGGGTGACCATGTCGGGGTCCAGGCCCACGGCGCCGAGCCACTGACGGGGAGCGTCCGAGGACAGGCCGCGACTTCGTGCCGCGGTGACTCCGTCGGCGATCTGGTCCCCGATCCGCTTGCGCGGGTTCAGCGAGGAGTTCGGGTCCTGGAACACCATCTGCATCGCTGTGAGCTCGGCCTTCCGACGGCGCAGTCCCAGCGGCGGCACCGGCGCTCCCCGGAACCGGATGTCCCCGGAGTGGGGCTTCTCCATGCCGATCACGGCGCGGGCGGTGGAGGATTTGCCGCAGCCGCTCTCGCCGACCAGCGCCAGCACCTCGCCGGCGCTGATCGTCAACGAGACGCCGTCGACCGCCCGCACGGTGCGGTGCCCGCGGTACTCGACCGCGAGGTCCGTCGCTTCCAGAACGGTGCTCATTCGACGTCCTCCACGAGTGACTGCTGCGCATCGGGCATCGACTCCAGCAGCGTGCGCGTGTAGGCGTGCTGGGGCGTCGTGAAGACGTCGTGGGTGCTGCCGGATTCGACGATCTGTCCGTAGCGCATCACCGCGACGTCGTCCGCGACGGCGCTCATCACGCCGAGGTCGTGGGTCACCAGCAGCACGGCCAGGTCGCGCTGGTCCACCAGTTCCCGCAGGAGATGGAGGATCCCCGCCTGGACGGTGACGTCGAGGGCCGTCGTCGGCTCGTCGGCCAGCAGCACCTCGGGGTCGCAGGCCAGGGCGACCGCGATCGCGATGCGCTGGCGCTGGCCGCCGGAGAACTGGTGCGGGTACCTCCGCAGCGCCTCGGCGGGGTCGGGCACGTGCACCTGGGTCAGCAGGTCGATAGCCCGCTGCCGGGCATCGCGCCGGTTCAGGCGCAGGTGCGCACGCACGTGGTCGGTCAGCTGTGCCCCGATGGTCAGCTGCGGGTGCAGGCTGGCCGAGGGGTCCTGGAACACCATGGCGATGCGCCGGCCCCGCACTCGGTTGAGCTCACGGGGGCGCATCCCGACCAGTTCGGTGGTGCCCAGTCGGATCGAGCCTCCGATCTGCGCGGTCGCCGGCAGCAGCCCGAGCACGGCCATGGCGCTGACGGTCTTGCCGGAGCCGGATTCCCCGGCGAGGCCCTGGATCCTCCCGGGGGAGAGGTCGAGCGAGATGCCGGCGACCACCTGCACCGGGTCGTGGCGTCCGAAGGCGATCGTCAGGTCACGGATGCTCAGGGCGCTCATCGTCCCTCCTCCGTCGTCGGGTTCTCGAGGGTCGCCGGCTCCTCGTGCTCGGTGCCGCCGGCCGCGCCCTCGCGCTCGGCGGAGGAGAGCGGGTCCAGCGCATCGCGCAGCGAGTCGCCGATGAAGTTGAACGCCATCACCACGGTGAGGATCGCCAGGCCCGGGAAGACCCCGAGCCACCAGGCGTCGATGTGGTTCATCGCGCCGGAGATCATCGAGCCCCATTCGGCGGCCGGCGGCTGGGCGCCCAGGCCCAGGAACGACAGGCCGGTCAGCAGCAGGATCGCGGTGCCGATGTCGAGGGAGGCGAGCACCAGCACGGGGCCGGCGACGTTGGGCAGGATGTCGCTGCGCAGCGATCTCCACGGGGAGTAGCCCAGCAGCCGCCCGGCGATCACGAAGTTCTGGGTGCGCAGGCTCAGCACGAGCGAGCGCACCACGCGGGCGTACTGCGGCCAGGACACGACGATGCCGGCGATCACGGCGTTCAGCAGCGAGGGCCCCAGCGAGGCGGCGATGATCATCGCGAGGATGACGGTGGGGAACGCCATGATCAGGTCGGTCAGGCGCATCAGCGTCTCATCGACCCAGCCGCCCACGAATCCGGCGACGGAGCCGATCAGGGTGCCGAGCACGGTCGCGCTGACCACCATGAGCAGGGCCAGCGGCATCGTCACCCGGGCACCGGTCAGGAGGCGGGAGAACACGTCGCGGCCCACCTGGTCGGTGCCGAGGACGGAGACGTCGCCGGGGGCTGTCAGCCGGGGGAGCTGCTGGGCGAGCGGATCGTGGGGCGCCACCCAGGGAGCGATGAGCGCGATCACGATCCAGGCCAGCGCGATGAACGCGCCGATCATCGCCAGGGGAGTGCGCCAGGCGGTCGGGATCGCACGGAACAGACGGCCCCGACGGCGCCGGGTGCGCGGGAAGGTCGATGCGCTCATGCCAGCCTCACCCGGGGATCGAGGACCCCGTAGAGCAGGTCCACCGCGAAGTTGATGACCAGGTAGATCGCGCCCACCACCAGCCCCACGCCCATCACGCCCGGCAGATCGAGGTTGATCGCGGAGTTGAACGCATAGGTGCCGAGCCCCGGCCAGGCGAAGACGGCCTCGACCAGCACGGTCCCGGACAGCAGCACGCCGAAGGCGACGCCGACGACGGTGAGGATCGGCAGGGAGGCGCCGCGCAGCACGTAGGCGCCGATGACCCGGCGACGGGGCAGCCCCTTGGCGCGGGCGGCGCGGATGTAGTCGGTGTCCAGTACCTCGAGCACGGCGGCTCGGATGAAACGGGTGAGCAGGCCGATGGTGAACAGCGACAGCACGAGCACGGGCAGCGCCAGATGGGCGAGCGCGTCGAAGAAGCCGACGGGGTCGCCGCCCAGGATGAAGTCCACGGTGTACAGCCCGGTGACGGTCGGCGGCGGGGTGAATGTGGGGTCCAGCCGCCCCGCGCCCGGTGCGACGCCCAGGCGGAGGAAGAAGGTGTGGTACGCCATGATGGCCAGCCAGAACGTGGGCACGCTCAGGCCGAGCAGGGAGACGACCCGCAGCACCTGGTCGGTCGCGCGGCCGCGGTGGTGGGCAGCGATGGTGCCGAGAGCGAGGCCGACGGCGAGGCTGACGACGATCGCACAGAGCGCGATCTCCACCGTCGCCGGGACGGCGGTGGCCAGTTCGGTCGCCACCGGGCGGCCGGTCTTGATCGAGGTGCCCAGATCGCCCTGGAGCAGAGCCGCTAGGTAGATCAGGTACCGCTCGGGGATGGACTTGTCCAGTCCGTGCTCCTCGACGTACGCGGCCACCGTGGCGGGGTTGCTCGCCGCACCTTCGCCCAGCGCTGCGGCGACCGGGTCGCCGGGCACGAGCGCGGTGAGCACGAACGTCACCATGGTCACGCCGAGCATCAGCAGCACCGAGGTGCCGAGGCGGCGCAGGATGTACCCCAGCAGCGGCCAGCGCTGCCAGAGCCGGGCAGGCTTCTGCGATGTGGTGGTGGCGGTCATCGTGGGGGAGCTCAGCCGGCGGGCTGGAGCAGCGGGATGTCGAGAGTCCAGTTGGTGTTGTTCTGGACGTTGGTGACGGTGGTGCTGCTGGCCAGGTTGATGCCGGGGACGATCAGGGGCACGAAGGGCCCCTCCTCCTGCATCGCGGTGGCGTACTCGCGCATCGCCTGCTCGCGCTCCTCGACCGAGGTCGCGTTCGCGGCGGTGCTCACGAGCTCGGCGATCTCCGGGTCTGCGTCGGCCTCCCAGCCGGCGCGCAGGCCCACCTTCTCGCCGGGGCCGAAGGGCAGGAACGAGGACGAGTCGGCGAAGTCGGGGCCCCAGTACCACATGGAGAAGGCTTCCTGGCCGCCCACGTACGGCTCGATCTGGGAGGCGAAGGGCGCCGGGGCGAGCTCCACGGTGATGCCGGCGTTCTTCAGCTGGGCCTGGACCCGTTCGGCGACGGGGGTGAACTCCACACCGCCGACGGGGTTGTCGCTGGGGAACTGCAGCGTGATGGTCTCACCGGCGTAGCCGGATTCCTCCAGCGCCGTCTTCGACCGTTCCAGATCCTCGGCGACACCGCTGTCCAGCGCGCCGGTGAACATCGGCGGGATCACGCCGGTGGCCTGCACCGAGCCCTCGCCGGCGAGCTGCAGGAGCTCCTCGTAGTTCAGGGCGTAGCGGACGGCCTCGGCGAACTTGGGATCGGCGGTGACCTGGCCGACCTCCTCGTTCTGATTGACCAGCAGGAAGATGGTCTGTGCGGAGGGCTTCGAGGTGACGGTGAAGTCCTCACCGAGCTCGGCGACCTGGTCGCCGTTGAGGTCGACGGCGAGGTGGGAGTCCCCGCCCTGGAGGTTGATCAGCTGCGTCGCGGACTCGGTGACGTTCCGGATCACGATGCGCTCGAACCCGGGCGCGTACTCGCCGTTGTACTCGGGGTTGGGCACGAGCACCGCGCGGGAGGTGATGTCCATCGAGTCCAGCAGGTAGGGTCCGGAACCGGCGGAGGCGCTTCCCAGGAAGTCCTCGGCGGCGTCGTCGTCTCCCGTGGTGCCGCCGTTGTCCTGGACCAGCTCCGAGTTGAGGATGGACAGCGCCGGGTTCGTGACGATCGCGGGCAGCTCGAGGGAGGGGTCCTCGGTGGTGAGGGTGACGGTCATGTCGTCGACCTTCTCGACGGTGATGCCGTTCATCAGGAAGTTCGCTTTGGACTCGGTCATCCCCTGCACGCGGGTCAGGGAGAAGACGACGTCGTCGGCGTTCACGGTGGAGCCGTCGGAGAAGGTGCGCCCCTCGGCCAGGGTGAACGTGAAGGAGGTCGCGTCCTCGTTCTTCTCCATGGTGGCCAGCGACGGGATCGGCTCGTCCTCCTCGGAGCCCTCGAAGGTGAGGAGCGTGTCGTAGACGGCGTGCAGCATCATGTTGCCGGTGGGCACGTAGTTGCGGCCCGGGTCCCCGGTCTCGAGGGAGAACGCGGTGTCGATCACCAGGGTGGACGAGCCGTCGCCGCCGTCGCCGCCACCGGAGTTGCCGCCGGCCGAGTTGCCGCCGGAGCAGCCGGCCAGTGCGAGGCTCGCGCCGAGCCCGAGAGCGATGACGGTGCGACGAGAGGTGCGGTGCACGGAAGCCTCCAACGGTGGGTCACCCGCGATGGACGGGTGGTGGAACTGCGGGTGTGACAGGGAACTATATGTCCTCCCTCACGACCCGGATCGATCATCTCTACCTACTGAGACGTCACCTGCGGCAGAATGTCCAGAATGAACAGCGATCCGACGAGGACTTCAGGACGTTCCGCCGCAGGAATCGACGACATCAGCTTTCGCATCCTCCAGGTGCTGCGAGATCACGGTCGAATCTCGATAGCGGCGCTGGCCCAGGAGGTGGGCGTGTCCCGCTCGAACGCCTATGCGCGGGTCGAGGCGCTGACGGACGCGGGGGTCATCACCGGCTACTCCGCGCAGATCGATCCGGTGAAGGCCGGCCTCGGGGTCTGCACCCTGGTGTTCGTGACGGTGCACCCGCAGCGGCTGCCGGAGTTCCTGGAGGAGATCTCGGGGATCCCGGACGTGGAATCGGCGAAGATCACCACCGGCGAGCACGACGTCATGCTGCTGACGCGCGGAGTGGGGGTCGATGACGTGCACAGCTTCGTGGTCGGCGTGGTGGCTGCACTGCCGCAGGTCAAGAGCGTGGAGACGGTGCTGGTGCTCGACGAGGTGTTCGATCGCGGCCGACTGCTGCCGCCGGATCTGGGCGATCACCAGCAGGTGGCCGGCGAGCGGGGACTGCTGCGCTACACCCGCACCAATCCGGACCGGCCCAGCAGCATCGACTGACGCGCAGGCGGCCGATGGGCCGAGCGGGCGCTCAGACCTGCAGGCAGACGCTCTCGTGGGCCACGCCGTCCTTGGCGAACTCCTCGATCAGCGCGATCGTGCCGTCGCGCTCCTCGACGCGGCTGGTCGCCTCCCCGCGCACCACGCTGCGATCGGCGACCAGCTCATGGGCGAAGGAGATCGCGAGCTCCGTGCCGGCCAGCTGCCCGACGAAGCGACCTTCGGTGACCGTGTCCCCGGTGTAGCTGCCCCACACCAGCTCGCCCTGCTGGTGGTAGACGAAACGGGTGGGGGAGGTCGGGTCCACGACGGAAGCGGTGGAGGAGACCATGTCGAAGACGAGGCCGTCGAGGGAGAGGGGGGAGGGGGTTGGCATGGGGTGAGTATGGCGCACCCGGAGGAGGCGTGCGAAGGCGGGAGCGCGGTGCTGTCACACGCGGCCTCGGGAGCTCTCGGCCGTAAGGTGGCGGACGGAAATTGTCAAGGTGGATGAGACCAGTGGGAGTTAGGCGGCGATCTCGTAGTT